>DATEEW010000217.1:0-23180 GCA_035280965.1 Burkholderiales bacterium | reverse complement strand
ACTGCAGCGTTGTTCTTGTTCTGGCTATCCAGCAGGCTGAAACCGTCGATCACCGCTACGGCTTCGGTGGCCGGATCTTTCACGAAGTAATCCGTCACGTGACGGCTTGTCTGCTCGGTGCGATCCAGACCCGCCGCATCGGGCATGATCACGGCGCCCAAGATATAACCCTGATCCTCAGGAGGAAGGAAGGAGCCGGGAATGTGTTTCATCATCCAGAGCGATGCGCCGATCATAATCGCAAAGCTGATAAGCGCCAGGCCGGATCGCTTGATTAGCAATCGCGTCTTGCGCGTATAGCTTTCGGTCATGCTGGTGAATTTGGCTTCGAACCAGCGGAAGAAACGCGGCTTCTCGCCATGACTCGGTTTGAGCAGGAGCGCGGCCAGTGCGGGAGAAAGCGTCAACGCGACGATGCCGGAGAGCACCACTGAAATTGCGATCGTGATGGCGAACTGCTTGTAAAGCTGACCCGTAATGCCGGGAATGAAAGCGACCGGTACGAACACCGCACAAAGGACCAGCACGATGGCAATCAGCGCGCCACCGACTTCGTCCATTGCCTTTCTCGCCGCGTCCCTGGGAGAGAGGCCGAGCTTGATCATATTATGTTCGACCGCTTCGATCACCACGATCGCGTCGTCGACCACGATACCGATGGCCAACACCATGCCGAAGAGCGTGAGCATGTTGATCGAAAAACCGAGGACCGCCATGCCCATCGCGGTGCCAATGATCGAAATCGGTACGGCGATGATAGGAATCAACGTGGCGCGGAAGCTCTGCAGAAACAGATACACCACGAGTACAACCAGTATCAGCGCTTCAAAGAAAGTGTGAATCACGGTTTCGATGGACGCGCGAGTGAACGCCGTCGTGTCCATCGCGATCTTGTATTCGATACCTTGCGGAAAAGATTTTTCCAACTCGGTGAGTGTCGCGCGCACAGCCTTGGAAACTTCCAGTGCGTTGGCGCCCGGCTGTTGATAGACGGCGATAGTTGTAGCCGGTTTGCCGTTCAACTTGCTGCGAATCGAATAATCTTTCTGCCCCAGTTCCGCGTGGCCGATATCCTTTAGACGCACAATTGCAGCGCCACCACTTTCGGCTCGGATGATGATGTTGTCGAATTCGGCCGGCTCGGTGAGACGGCCTCTGGTCGTGACGGCAAAGGATTGTTCAACCGCGCGCCCCGTGGGCGATTGACCGATGCTCCCTACGGCGAACTGCTCGTTCTGATTCGCCACCGCCTGTTGCACGTCGGTTGCCGTTACCCCCAGTGCTGCCATGCGGTCGGGCTTGAGCCAGACGCGCATCGCATAGTCCGGCGTGCCGAAAATGGCCGCCTGCCCCGCACCGGGAATGCGCTTGATGGCATCGAGAATATAAATGCTGGTGTAGTTGGCGACATAGGTCGGGTCGTAACGATCACCCGGCGAATGCACCGAAATGATCATCATGAACGCGGTCGATTTTTTCTGTACCGATACGCCCTGCCGTTGCACCGCATCGGGCAATTGTGGCAAAGCCAGGTTGACGCGGTTTTGCACATCGACTTGCGCCAACGAAGGGTCAGTGCCGATTTCAAAGAAGGCCGTCAGTGTCATCAGGCCAGCGGAAGAACTGGTCGAAGACATGTACAACAGATTATCCGCGCCATTGACCTGCTGCTCGATCGGCGCGGCAACGTTCTGCGCCACGACTTCGGCGGAAGCACCCGGATAGGTGGCCGCGACGGAAATCTGAATCGGCGTGATTTCCGGATATTGCGCGATCGGCAGGTTATACATCGCCACCGCGCCCGCCAGCGTGATCAGAATGGAAATGACCGACGCGAAAATCGGTCGGTCGATACAGAAATGGGAGATGTTCATTTCTGCGGCGCGGGTGTTGGAGCCTCAGCTACAGGAGGGGAATGAGGTGAGGTCTTCAGTTGCGCCCCCGGTGAAACACGGATCGCGCCGTCGACCACGACTTGTTCTCCACCTTGCAGACCTCTATCGATAATCCAGTTGTCACCGGCCCATTGTCCGGTTTCGATGATGCGCTGTTCGGCTTTGCCGTCCTTGCCGACGATCCAAACGAAATGCGATTTGGCCCCCTGCTGTACGGCGCGCTGCGGAATGCTGACCGCATTGGGTCGAATAACGCCAAGCACGTGCACGCGCACGAACTGCCCGGGCTTGAGTTCGCCCTTGGGATTGGCGAAGGTGGCGCGCACGAGAAAAGTACCCGTCTCCTTCGAGAAGGAGGGATCGGCGAAGCTGATCTTACCTAGGCTCGAAAAGGTTTTGCCGTCCGCCAAAATCACTTGGACGTCCAATTTCTCGCTGTCTGGTAGTTTAATAAGCCCCTTTTCTTTGGATTCGCGGAGCTTCAGGCTTTCATTTTCCGACACGGAGAAATTCACCCACATCGGATCGAGCTGCGAGACGGTGGTCAGCAGGCTGTTCTCCGGGTTGACGTAGGCGCCATCCTGCACCTTGGCAAAACTCGACAGGCCCGTAAGCGGCGAGTTGATCGTCGCATAGGAAAGATTCAACTCCGCTTGGCGCACGGCGCCTTGGGCAGAGAGGACTGCCGCACGCGAGGTCTGTTCATTGCCGACGGCGTCGTCCAGATCTTTTTTCGAGACAGCATTCTTTTCGGCCAACGGTCGAACACGAGCCAGATTCGCCATGGCCACGTCGAGCCGCGCCTGCTGCTGCGCAAGCTCACCGCGCGCCTGCTGCAGGGACGCTTCAAAGGGCTTGCGATCCATCAGGAAAAGCGTTTGACCCGCCTTGACCAATGAGCCTTCGGTGTACACGCGCTTTTCGAGGAATCCATCCACGCGCGCACGGATTTCCACCTCGCGCGAACTTTGGGTCTGACCTACGAATTCGTAGACAATTGGCGCATCCTGTGGCTGGACGGTAAGCACCGTCACGTCCACACCGGCACCCTGCTGCGTCGGCGCTTCCTTGGAACATCCTCCGACCGCCAATATCGCCAGCGCGCCGATCGCGCAAAGGGCGCGAGGGCGGAAGAGCGAGACGCGATATCGAACACTTTGAAACGGAAAGTTCATCATCATCCCCTAGCCGGTTCCCTCCGGCATTCGATGATTCCGTCGGTGCCCGACTTTATCGTACCCCTGGAAAAGTTAGGGCCCAAATTCGTCTTACTTTTCAATCTTGGTAATTTTGGTGCCTTGTAGGCCGAACCCCGCCATGAGTCCTTTTTGACCGAAGACAAAGGCGTAAATATCCGCCTGCACCGTCGCGGTTGTGAAGTTCTTCGCCATGCCCGAGTCAACAATCACGACCGTGGGGCCTACTCCAATTTCGAAACCTCTGGCGGTCTTGAACTCTTCGAATATCTGGGCCGACATGAAGAACATGGCATAGCGATAGGTTTGGATGCCCGCCTGCAGGCCGACCGAGGCACCGGCACTGTTGAAATACCCGATCGTTTTCCCACCTTGGAGCAGCACGCCTTCCCCAAACTGACCCCCAACTCCCAAACCGGCCTTGGTTACACTGGGAAAGACCAAAATCGCGACTGCTTTTTCACCCAGCGCCTTGGCGGCGGGTGTACTTGCATAAAGTGTGTTCAATGCAGCGCGCGCGTTGGAATCCAGTTGCGCTGCGTCCTCTGCGTGAACGGCGTTCGTCGAAAAGACCAGAAACAAGCCGATCAACAGACTTGATATCAGATTCGCAGGCTTCATGGCACATCTCCGCAGATTCGAAAGTTACATTGGTCGCATGAGCTCATGCGCGCTCTGTAATTTTCGCCCCTCGCACTTTGACAAACCATTGGACCTTGGTCTCACGGGCAATATCCCTCGAGCGAATCGAGGGCTACGAATCACTTCGAAGTGCTCTTTGACGCGCCCGGAGGAGGAACGTCGACCTTCTTCCAACTCGCATCGGGATTGAACACAGCGAGTCCTGCGGCAATTGACTCGGAATTGGGTCCCAGGTCTTTTTCATAAACCTGACCGTCGTGACTGACGATGAAACTCATCACGCCCGTATCGCCATACCGAACGGGCCGCGCGATGAGCGCAAAGCCGCTCACCATGCGACCCTTGATCACATAATCGTAGGCGCCGCCGGGCGCGTCCTTGCCCTGCCCTTTAAGGATTTTGTAACGATAGCCGTGATAGCCCTCACCCGGCTTGCGCGTCGCGATCAAAGGCCCCAGCGGGCTTTCCGCTTCCCCGGCTTGCGACGGCCAATACAGACCGTCGCGCGTGCCCCGTGAACTGATCAAATTTTGCGCGTATTGCAGCACGCCGTCGCCGTCACGATCGACGCGCGCGTATTCCTTCTGCGCATCGAAATAAGCGAGCGAGGCCTGCATGGCGGAAAGTTCGTTGCGGCCGATACGCCGTGTACGCATCTCTTCCGCGCCGGCAGGCGTGTCGAATTGCCAGCCCGCCGCTCGCTTAACCATCGGGACGGGGAGCGTCCAACCTTCAGTGCCGACTTCGAGTATGGCGCGATCAGGACCTTGGTTCACCACGCGATGCCCTTGCGACCACGCAGCAAGAAAAGCGTAAACGTTCTCTCGATCCTGCGGCGGGATGAACTTTCTCCAATCCGAACCTAGCACCTTCGCCATCGCCTCTTCATCGCTGCTGGCCAACGCATCCACGAATGCTTCCACTGCGGCGTTTTCGCTCGGATAACTCTGTTGCTTCGACTGCGCCGATGCACCGAAGCTGAGGAACGCAATCAGGCCAATCAAAATATATCGATTCATTTTGCGCTCCTAGCGACGTCCACCGCCGCCTCTGCCACCACCGCCTCTGCCACCGCCGCCAAATCCGCCACCGCTGCGCGAACCCCCGCCGAAACTACTGCCACGTGACCCCATTGATGAGCGACTTGAACTCCCGCGGTCGAAATCACGCCGAGCGCCGGCGCCATCTCCGGCGCCGCGTAATGCGCTATCGCTACCTCGCCCTCCGTCATATCCGCCACGGCTACGATCACCAGACCGGTCGCCATCAAATGATTCGCGACCGCCACTGCGATCGATGCCTCCCGATCGATCGCCCTCTCCGCGAAATCCGGAGCGGTCTGTATCGCGCGCGGCGCTCTGCGCACGATCGCGAGTTTGCGGATCATTGCGCAATCGGTCGCGGTCTCGCGCCGGATCCATGCCACGGTCTTGCAAAGACGCTTCCGCCTGGCGTCTTTGCGTGTCGCGAGCCGTATCACGAGCCGAATCGCGGCCGCGATAATTCGAACGGTCGGATGCGCCCGGAACGTCCTTGCCGAAACGCTGCTGGCTCTTCGAGTCGCGATACGGAACACCACGTCGATTACCGGCGTTGTGCTCGAATTTTTTCTGACTGCGATCGATCTGCTTATTGCGGTTGATGTTGTTGTGTTTGTCGACGTCGATATCGACGTCCCCGTTGTTCCAATCGCAGTCGCCCCAGAGCGCACCCCCCGCAACCATGCCGACGCCGAACGCGAGCGCTACGCCGCCATAGGCGTAGCCGGGGTAGTACGCCGGAGGCGGCGGATAGTAATAAGGCGGATACGCCGGATAGGGCCAGGGTCCGTAAACCACGGTTGGGTTATAGGAAGGCACGTAGATGACTTCCGGATTTGCGGGCTCGATTTTGATGACCTGCGTCGGCGCCTCCTCGACGATGACTTTTTGTTGCTCGTTGGATTTGAGGTTGCCGGACTGCTGCGCTTTGGTACGCAAACGCTGAACGGAATCCAATACATCTTTCGAAGACGCCAGAAAGGCATCCCCGATATTTTGTACCCAGTCGGGCCGCTCCCCCATCATTTGCAGCACTTGCGGAAATGCGACCAGCGATTTCACGCTCGGGTCCCATGTCTGGCTCTCCACCGCGTTAACGGCGGATTCGCCTTGCTGTTTCGGATTGTTCTTCGACCATTTGGCCGCGTCAGCCACGTCGGCCGGATAAGTGGCCGCCATCAAAACCTGTGAGAGCAGCGAATCGGGATAAAGAGCAATGGGCGCGACCATTTGATCGAGTTGCTCTTTGGAAAATGACGGCGCTTCCTCCTGCGCCATCGCCATTGCAGTAACAAGCGACAAGGCGAACGCGAGAATGCGCGCAAATCGACGAACCGGATCCTTCATAGGCCTCCTCCTGCAGACCGCATAAGCGGAATCGGTCACCCTGCCCTTGCGCGTTTCCGCTCCACGGCGGTTCAGCGATCAAAGGCGACGTTGCTAACGAGCAGCACTGCCCCTTCACACAGGGCGATGCGTCTCAAGAGAAGCTTATAGCGTATGGTGGAATGCGGAATTGGACTTTGGTCTCACATGCCGACCGCGAAAAATCTGAACTATCGACACATCGCGAACGAAACGCGGGAGCCCCGCGATTTCATCATCGTTCTAATAACGAATCGCCCTGGCGTCCCAACGTTTACCTTCGATGTATACGCGATCACCTACCCTCAAGTCGGTGCCCGGCTGCACAATCTCCATTGAGACGCCATCGCTCAGCGTGACCACCAGAGATTGACCGGGTTGCCTTTCGGAATATGGTTGCGAGTTATAACCCAAGGCTACGCCACCTAAGGCTCCCGCCACGATTGCCGCATCCTGACCGGAACCGTCACCAACCCCGCTGCCCCATACGCCCCCCATAAAACCGGGTATCAGTGCGCCCGCTGCCGCATGAGCGGGGGATCGAACGGAGATGAATTGCACCCGGGTTACCGTCCCGTGAGGCGTCCGCTCTTCTTCCACCGGTGGCGTTTGCGCACAAGCCGCCAACAGAAACAATGACCATGCGAATAGATAGAGGCCGCTACGGTTTTTCATGAAGCGCCCGAAACTTCCCAGCGAAGGACTGACCACCACCGATAGGATCTTGCAGGAACAATTAACCCATGCCATTCAAAGAATAGTAACGGAAAGGACAGATATATATGGATCGCTCAAGTTTTCGCTCCATTTGGGGAGATCGAATTGATCCGAGGTTCCGCAAGCGGCCGGGTTTGAGGCGAAGGACGCCGGATTAAGCGTTACTGGAAGCTTCGAGTTCCGCTCTTATTTCGTTCAGAAGTTCGGCGCTGGCATTTTCCAGTAGATCAAGCACCAGTTCGAAACCATCCGGACCGCCGTAATAGGGATCGGGGACTTCGCGATGAATACACTCTTTGGCGTAACTCAGCATCATTTTGAGCTTATGCGCGTGCGCTGGAGGCGCCAGACGAGAAAGGACGCGATGATGGTCGTCGTCCATCGCGAGAATCAGGTCGAAACGCTCGAAATCCGCCTTTTCGACCTTACGCGCGCGTAATGGCGACAAGTCATAACCACGTTTTCGGGCCGCGTGCTGACTACGCAAATCCGGTTCGTCGCCGACGTGATAGCCCTGTGTGCCTGCCGAGTCGATATGGAAATGCCCCTCCAAGCCGACATCCCGGACCATTTTGCGAAATACGCCTTCCGCCGTGACCGACCGGCAAATATTTCCCGTACAAACGAATAAAACTGATCTCTTCTGCGTCATCTTTTAACGGTACATCAAGGACACTTCGGACTCTGCGTCCTTTGTCGCAATCGAAGCGAATTTGCCATCTTAGCCACTGGCTTCCTTGCGATCCGGTTCGTCCAGATCTACCCCAAAAGCCTTTCTTTTCAATTCGCTGAGTTGATCGCGCGCCTGCGCCGCCTTTTCGAATTCCAGATTGCGGGCATGTTCCAGCATTTGTTTTTCCAGACGCTTGATTTCGCGGCCCAGTTGTTTCTCGGTCATGGCTTCGTAACGCGCCTGCTCTTCCGCCGCCTTGAGTTCGGCGCGCGCGTCGCCTACCGCATATACCCCGTCAATGATGTCCTTGATTTTTTTCGAGACACCGATGGGTGTGATGGCGTGCAATTCATTGAAGGCGATCTGCACATTGCGGCGGCGTTCGGTTTCGGCAATGGCGCGCTTCATCGAGTCGGTCATGCGGTCGGCGTACAGCAGCGCCATACCGTTGATGTGACGCGCAGCGCGACCCATGGTTTGAATGAGCGAGCGATCCGAACGCAGGAAGCCTTCCTTGTCCGCATCCAGAATCGCCACCAGCGATACTTCTGGAATATCGAGTCCCTCGCGCAACAAGTTGATGCCGACCAGCACATTAAATTCGCCCAGGCGCAGGTCGCGGATAATTTCGACGCGCTCGATGGTTTCGATTTCGGAATGCAGATAGCGAACCTTGACACCGTGCTCCCGCAGATATTCGGTCAGGTCTTCGGCCATGCGCTTGGTCAGCGTGGTAACGAGTACGCGTTCGTCCAATGCCGTACGTAAAGTGATTTCGGAAAGCAGATCGTCCACCTGCGTCGCGGCCGGACGGACTTCGATTACCGGATCAATGAGCCCGGTCGGCCGCACGAGTTGTTCAACCGTTTGTGCCGCGTGTTCACTTTCGTAAACGGCTGGCGTCGCAGAAACAAAAATGGTCTGGCGCATCATGCGCTCGAATTCTTCGAATTTGAGGGGCCGATTATCCATTGCCGAAGGCAGGCGGAAGCCATATTCGACGAGGTTCTCCTTGCGCGAGCGGTCACCCTTGTACATAGCGCCCACTTGGGGAATGGTGACGTGACTTTCGTCGACGAACATCAGCGCGTCGGGCGGCAGATAGTCGATTAGCGTGGGCGGTGGATCGCCCGCATTGCGGCCGGACAAATGGCGCGAATAATTTTCGATCCCCTTGCAGAAACCCATTTCGTTCAACATTTCCAAATCGAAACGCGTGCGCTGTTCGATACGCTGCGCTTCAACCAGCTTGTGGTTATCGTGGAAATATTTGATGCGATCGCGCAGTTCCACCTTGATGCCCTCGATCGCCTTCACCACCGTACTGCGCGGCGTCACATAGTGGCTGGAGGGATAAACGGTGAAGCGCCCCATTCGTTGCAGGCTTTTACCTGTGAGCGGATCGAATAACACCAGGCTGTCGATTTCATCGTCGAACAGCGTGATTCGCAGCGCCGTTTCTGAATGTTCGGCGGGAAACACATCGATAACATCACCGCGCACGCGGAACACGCCGCGCTTGAATTCAAAGTCGTTGCGCTGATATTGCATGGCGGTGAGCCGCGCGATGATGTCGCGCTGAGAACCCTCTTCCTTCTCGCGCACATGCAAAATCATGCCGTGATAGTCGACCGGGTCGCCTATACCGTAAATGCAGGAAACGGTCGCAACGATAATCGCGTCGTCGCGTTCGAGCATGGATTTCGTGGCAGATAAGCGCATCTGTTCGATGTGCTCGTTGATGCTCGAATCCTTCTCGATGAACAGATCGCGCGAAGGCACATAGGCCTCCGGCTGATAGTAATCGTAGTAGGAAACGAAATATTCCACCGCGTTGTTGGGGAAAAACTCGCGGAATTCGGAATACAACTGTGCGGCCAGAGTTTTGTTGTGGGCGAGCACCAGCGCCGGACGCCCCATGCGGGCAATCACGTTCGCCATGGTGTAGGTTTTGCCCGAGCCGGTCACGCCCAGAAGGGTTTGAAAGGCAAGGCCATCTTGCAGCCCTTCAACCAGTTTTTCAATCGCCTGGGGCTGGTCGCCCGCGGGAAGAAAAGCTTCGTGAAGTTGATATGGGCTGTTGGGGAAAGTACGGAGCAAGGGTAGAATCGCGGGCTCGTCCAACGAACCGCAGTCTACCACGATGAGCACTTCCTCCGCCCTGTTTGCCAAAGTCGAAATGGCGCCCCGCGACCCCATTCTCGGCATTACCGAAGCCTACAACGCCGACAAAAATCCGAACAAAGTCAATCTCGGAGTCGGTGTCTATTACGACGACAACGGGAAATTACCCTTGCTCGATTGCGTCAAGCGCGCCGAAAAGGAAATGACCGAAAAAGCGTCGCCGCGCGGCTATCTGCCCATTGATGGCCTGGCTGCATACGATGCAGCCGTCCAAGGCCTCGTTTTTGGCGCCGATAGCGCCGTGGTCCAAGAAAAACGCGTCGTGACGGTGCAATCGCTCGGCGGCACCGGCGGACTCAAGGTCGGCGCGGATTTCATCCGCCGCGTGAATCCGCAAGCTCAACTGTGGATCAGCGATCCGAGTTGGGAAAATCATCGCGCGCTCTTCGAAGCCGCAGGGTTCACTGTTAACACGTATCCCTATTACGACGCTGCCACGCATGGCGTGAAATTCGACGCCATGATCCAGACGCTGCGCAGCCTTCCCGCCGGCTCGGTGGTAGTGCTGCACGCCTGCTGTCACAACCCCACGGGTGTCGACTTGTCCAGCGATCAATGGACGGCTGTCATTCAAACAGTCAACGAGCGCGGCCTGGTGCCCTTCCTCGACATCGCTTATCAAGGCTTCGGCGATAGCTTGGATGCGGATGGCGCGGTTGTACGTCGCTTCGCTGACGCGGGTGGTCCGGTATTCGTATCGAATTCGTTCTCCAAATCGGTTTCGCTATATGGCGAACGCGTCGGTGCGTTGAGCATTGTCGCTACCAGCGCTGAAGAAGCGGCGCGCGTCCTGTCCCAAGTAAAACGCGTGGTACGTACCAATTATTCCAACCCGCCCACGCATGGTGGACAGATTGTCGCCACGGTGTTGGCGAACCCTGAGTTGCGAAATATCTGGGAAGGCGAACTGGCGCACATGCGCGACCGCATCAAGCAAGTGCGCACGCAGCTCGTCGACAAATTGAAAGCGAAAGTACCGGGCACGGATTTCAGCTTCGTCGCCAAACAACGCGGCATGTTCTCCTACTCCGGCTTGACCAAAGACCAAGTAGGCCGCCTGCGTGATGAATACGGCATTTATGCTGTGGACACGGGCCGCATTTGCGTCGCTGCACTCAATGCGAAAAACATCGACTACGTCGCGGATGCGATTGCCGCGGTGGTGAAGTAAAAGCCCCGGGTCGAACCCAGGAGGCTCCGCTTAATCTATTCCAGTCCCGGTCATCGCGAGATATAAACCGCTAAGCACTTGATGAGTTTGCCCTCGCTCGTACAGCTGCGCGCACTCGCGACCATACCCGGCACTTATGCGGACCTTCCCTGATTCCGGTTTGACCCGAGCCCCTCACCCCGCTAGAATCGCGGTCTTCCTCGAGGGCATTCATTGAGACAGCCTTTCGATTCCCCGATAGCTCAGCCGGTAGAGCGACGGACTGTTAATCCGCAGGTCCCAGGTTCGAGCCCTGGTCGGGGAGCCAACGAACAAGCAAGGTTAGCGCTGCGTAGGCGCTAACCTTTTTTCTTTGTGTGACGAACCGCGCTCGGATTAATCATGAACGCAGACAGCAAGACGCAAATCGCCATCGTGATGGGCAGCAGCAGCGACTGGGAAGTCATGCAGCATGCCGCGACGATGCTGAGCGAACTCGGATTGTCCTACAACGCGCGCGTGGTTTCGGCCCACCGCACGCCTGAACTGCTTTATGAGTTCGCCAAGGGCGCGTCCGCGCAAGGCTTGCGCTGCATCATCGCCGGCGCGGGCGGCGCGGCTCACCTGCCCGGCATGATCGCTTCACTCACCACCGTCCCCGTGCTGGGCGTGCCTGTCCCGTCCAAACACATGCAAGGCATGGATTCGCTGCTGTCCATTGTGCAAATGCCCAAAGGCGTTCCGGTTGCGACCTTCGCGATCGGTGCGGCCGGTGCCGCAAATGCTGCGCTCTTCGCCGCTGCGATGCTGGGCTGCTCCAAACTCGAAAACTTTCGCGCAGCTCAACGCGACGCGGTTCTTCAAGCGAAGTTGCCGGAGCCGGAATGATCAACCCGGGTTCCTGGCTCGGCGTCCTCGGCGGCGGGCAACTGGGTCGCATGTTCGCGGCCGCCGCGCAGACCTATGGTTATCGCGTCGCCGTTCTCGATCCCGATCCGAATTGCCCCACCGCCAGTCTTGCGGATGAACATATCGTCGCCGCTTATGACGACGAAGAGGCTTGGGCAAAACTCGCAGCGCGCTGCGTGGCAGTCACCACTGAATTCGAAAATGTTCCGGCCAAAGCTTTGGAATATCTGGCGCGCCGTTGCAGCGTTGCGCCTAAAGCGGAACACGTCGCGTCTTTTCAAGACCGCATCCGCGAAAAAACTTTACTGGTGTCGGTAGGCGCCGAAGTTGCCCCCTATAAAGTCGTGCGCCTCGCAGCCGATCTGGATGGCTGCGAGCAACTGCTTCCGGGCATTCTGAAAAGCAGCCGCTCCGGCTACGACGGCAAAGGCCAAGTACGCGTCAAAACAAGTACCGAACTGAAAGAGGCTTTCGCTTCTTTCAACGGAGGCGCCTGCGTGCTGGAAAAAATGATGTCGCTGAAAGCGGAGCTGTCGGTCGTTGTCGCGCGCCGCAAAGGCGGTGAAATCGCCAGCTACCCAACTTCTGAAAACCATCACGAAGCGGGCATTCTGGATTTCAGCGTTGCGCCGGCGCGTATTAGCGAGGAACTAAGCGCCAAAGCCCAGGCGCTTGCACAGCATATCGTGATGAAGCTGGATTATGTCGGCGTGCTATGCGTCGAACTTTTTCTGCTCGAGGGCGATGCGCTGATCGTCAATGAAATCGCCCCGCGTCCTCACAACAGCGGCCACTACACCATCGATGCCTGCACCACTTCGCAATTCGAACAACAACTGCGCGTGCTCATCGACGCGCCTCTGGGCGATACGCATCTGATCGAGTCCGCCGCGATGGTAAATCTATTAGGCGATGTATGGGCCAACGGCGAGCCCGATTGGGCACTCGTGCTCGGCACCGCGAATGCCAAACTGCATTTGTACGGCAAACGCGAAGCACGGCCCGGCCGCAAAATGGGTCACTTCACCTGTCTTTCCGACAATCGCCGCGAAGCGCCTTTGGAACTCGCGCTTAGGCTGAAGCGGGAACTGCCGAAAAAAGCTTGAATTAAAAAGCGAACCTCGGATGCGTGAAGCACCCCTCAGCGCTACTCACATGCGCGCAGAGAACAGCTTAAATCCGGTCATTCCCGCGCAAGCGGGCATGACGACGCTTTTCAGCCCTCGACTCTCCGCTTAGTACTTAACAGAACACCCGTAAGCCTGCGTTGCAGCCATCGATACCGGCTTGCCGGTCTGCGCTTCGTTCAATGCCTGCTTCACATAATTGGTCGCGTCCTTGATGTCTTCCACGCGTGCCGTCGCTTTACTATCAATAGCGCCCGCATAAATCAGCGTCCCCTTCGGATCGATGATGTATAGATGCGGCGTGGTCTTCGCTCCATAGGCTTTCCCGACCTTACCTTCGGTATCCATCAAAGTGGCCGTGGCGTTGGCTTGTTGATCTTGCATCCACGCTGCCATGTCTGCGGGTTTTTTATAATCGCCCTGGTCCTCAGCAGTTGAATTCACCGTGTACCAGATCACCCCGCGCGACGTCGCCTCTTTTTGAGTGCCCTGCATATTGCCGCTGTAGTGTTTGCGCACGAAGGGACAACCGGGATTCACCCATTCAAGGACGACATATTTGCCTTTGTGCTGACTCAGTGTGTGACTCATGCCGTTGGTATCGACGGTGCTGAAATCCGGCGCCGGCTGTCCGATGGCGATATTCGCTTGCACCGCAAAGGCGAGCGAATTGCCGATGAGGAACAACGAAGCGATCAATAGCTTTTTCATGTCCACTCCTTTTTGCTTAAAGTTTTGCAAGGGCCGCTTTCAATTCATCGACTGAAGGCAGTTCAGACAATAAATGCACCTCCGCCCGGCCGGCGTAGAGCGCATATACCGGCACGCCGCTGCGCCCCAATGACGTCAATGCCGCGCTGATGTGCGGATCGCGTGAGGTCCAGTCGGCGCGCAGCAATGCCACGTTCTTCTGCTTAAAAGCCCCCAGGACTTCCGCGTTCGCCAAGGTGGCGCGCTTGTTGTACTGGCACGTAATACACCACGCCGCGGTGAAATCCACGAACACCGGCCGCCCTTCTGCACGGTAAGCGGCAACGCGTTCGGCTGACCAATCCTCCCAGCCCGCCTCCACTTGTGCTTCGATCTTCTTGTTAGTATCAAGCAAGGGCACGGCCCACGCGAAAGTTGCGCCAAGTAAAAGCAATGCAGGCACACCGAACCAAAAGCGTATACGGCCAGCAATCAGCGGTGAGCTCCAAACCCATATGGCGAAACCAAGGACGAGGAGCAAGGCCAGCATTGCTGAAACAACATCCACGCCCACTTGCCGACCCAATACCCACAGCAACCACACCACGGTCGCAAACATGGGGAAGGCCATCAACATCTTGAAACGCTGCAACCACGGCCCGGGATGCGGAAAAGCGCGCGCAATGCCGGGCACCACGCTTGCGATCAAATAAGGCGAGGCCATGCCCAGTCCCAAAGCGACGAAAATCGCCAACGCTTGGGTCGCGGGTAAAGAAATCGCCAATCCCAGTGCCGCCCCCATAAACGGCGCAGTACAAGGTGAAGCGATCACGACGGCCAAAATTCCGGTGAAAAAGGCGTCAAGAATGGGATGCGCAATCTGCCAGCCGGCCAGATGGCTGGGCACCAGGCCTCGAAGTTCGAAGACGCCGACCAAATTCAAAGCGATTAGCGTGAACAAAACCGCCAGAGACGCGACGAAACCAGGTTCCTGTAATTGAAAACCCCATCCCAGTTGCGCGCCGGCACCGCGTAACGCAAGCAATAACGCCGCGAGCGCCATGAACGACAACAGCACGCCCGCGGTATATGCCAACCCCCCCCCGATCAAACGCATCCGCTCGTTCGCATGACGCGCAAAACCAAGCAGCTTCAAAGAGAGCACCGGAAAGACGCAGGGCATGAGATTGAGGAGCAGTCCACCGCCGAACGCAAGCAACAATGCGAACGCGAAACCCGGGGCGCCTGTATCGACTACCGCTGTCGCCATAGGTGTCGGCGGCATCGGAACGGATTGGATTTGCGCCTCGATAGGTTGCGGCCAGGGCGTGAGTACTTTCGCCTCGACGCGCAGCGCGCCGGAGTGACTGTCGAACACCAATACTGTCGGAACACGATCAGGACTCGCGCTGCGCAAGGGCGATAAGGTCAAGCTGGCCTTCAAGGTGTCGCCCACCCAGCTGTAGCGCGGAGAGATGGCATGTTCGAATACGCCAGGCGATTCGGGAAAGATTTGCGGCGCGCGACCGCGAACAGCGGCGGGCAGGCCTTTGACTTCAATGTTGAATTGCTGCCCTTCGATCTTCGCCTGGGTAGCAGCCGCGCTTTGCAGAGGACGCGCATTAAAACTTTGTATAAAACGTTGCGCGTGCTCCACCACCGGCTTGCCCGTCGTAGGAAGGTTCAATTCGAAATCACCCGATTCCGGAATGCATTCCACTTTGCACACCAGCCAGTCGGCGCGCAATTTCACCTTGAGCGTTTCGCCTTTGAAGTCGGCGGGCATCTCGACTGCGACCGGCAGCAACACCTGCCCTTCATAGCCGTAATTCATGAGTGACCCGAAAGGCAGGCGCTTGGGCGTGGGCCAATCGATGACCCCGGCTTTGAAACCCAGCGGCAATTCCCAGTTCATTACCGTTGGCAAGCCAGAATCGCCGGGGTTGCGCCAATAGGTATGCCAATGCGGCTGGTGTTGAAGCCAGAGGCCCAGCCATAGCGGCTTGCCTGCGGCGATGCCGTGCGGCGCATAGGCCAGCGCTTCGGCACGTACTTGTGGCGTCGTAACGACGGTGGCGGCACCCGCGCGCCAGGCGCCGAGGCAAAGAAGCAAACAAAGAAGGAAGCGAATCACGGCTGTTGGGACTGTTCCAGTTTCGATTCCGTTCCCCTGCGGAACGGCCGGAGCGCAATTTAACAGTCTTTGCCGCTGGCGCTCCAGCAAAGGTAAAGCGAAAATCGTTTCATGAAACTCAGCAGGAAGGATTTGCAGGTCATAAGCGCGCGTACGCTAGGCCATTACGAACGCAATGCCGAAGCCTTTTGGCGCGGAACGCGCGATCACGATGTGGCTCAGAATATCGACGCCCTGCTCCGGCATATCGAAGGGGCCGCGCCCTTTCGCATTCTCGATCTTGGCTGCGGACCCGGCCGCGATTTGAAAACCTTCAGTGCTCTGGGGCACATCGCTATCGGCATCGAAGGGGCACCTAGCCTGGCGCAGATGGCACGCACCCATAGCGGCTGCGAAGTGTGGGAACAGGACTTTCTCTCGCTTGATCTACCGCCTTCTTATTTCGACGGCATTTTTGCGAATGCCTCGCTATTTCATGTCCCGACGCAGGAACTGCCCCGCGTATTGCAGGTGCTGCATGCATCGCTTAGACCGCGAGGGGTATTGTTTAGCTCGAACCCGCGCGGGCCGAATAGCGAGGGCTGGAGCGGCGAACGCTTCGGCAGCTATCATGATTTTGAGGCTTGGCGACTTTATCTGTCGAATGCGGGCTTCGAAGAACTCGAACACTTTTATCGGCCGGTCGGATTGCCCTGCGAACAACAACCCTGGCTTGCAACGGTGTGGTTCAAGTCTTAACCAAAAAATTAATCGGCTCTTGATCGGCTCAACCAGGACTTGACCGTGGAGGCGAGTTCCTCTGCCCGCGCCGGTTTTTGCAAGACTTCATCGAAGCCGGCCGCAAGAATCAATTCACGCTCTTGAGCGTCGTTACAAGCGGTATAGGCGAGTAGCCAAGGCCGATTCGGCGCGCGCCGTTGGACCGCATCAGCGAGCTGCGCGCCGTTCATTCCGGGCATGTACCAGTCGCTTAAAATCAGGGCCGCCTCATTGGCATTCAGCCAGTCCAAGGCATGCGCCCCGGAATAAACCGCTTCGGCTTCTATCCCGCCATGGGCGAGCATCGCCCGCGCCAGTTCGGCGGTAAGACGTACATCGTCGACGACCAGGACTTTCGGCTTGGGCATACGCGACTGTAACGTATGGCCATAAGACTACGCATCCGTCAGCCCGCAAAAAATGAATTGGGCAGGTCCGCATAAGTGCCGAGTACGGTCGCGAGTGCGCGCAGCTGTACGAGCGAGGGCAAACTCATCAAGTGCTTAGCGGTTTAGATCTCGCGATGCCGGGACTGGAAGAGGCTTACGCGGAGCCGCCTTAGGCCACCATCGTTCGACGCGAATTTGCCCTGCGCCCGTCATTGGCCGCATGCGATGTCAAGCATAAGAACCACCGCCAGGCGTGCGGGTTGTGCCGCATGAACTGCAAGGTAAGGTCAGCCTGGTTGCGCGCGAAGCGCACCCGGGTATCCCCATCTTCCAAGCGCTCCTCCCGGTGCATCGCATGGGTTAGTTCATGCCAAAAGATCACCGCCAACTGCGTGCCGCACAGTTCGTCGGAAAGACGCACGAGACGGTTCGTCAAGTCGCAATCCCCCCAGCACCCCAGTTTGGCCGAGAGGCTCAAAGGCATGCTCTCAAGCCGATAATCGTGGCGCCCCACGGTGAATCGCCGCGGCGGTGCGATGGGTTGGGGATCCCGCGCGCCTGCGGCATAGCGGCTATAACGTTCTCCCGGGGTATATGCTGTTTCCACCAGGCGGTTGAACCACACCCAGACCGAGGGATTGGAGCGGATAAAGGTCATCAAACCCGCAGCGTAGCCATGGGTAAACGCCTCTTCCGGGCAGCCGTCGTCCAATCCGGCCGAGTAATGCATAGCGCGCACAACACGCAACCAGAAATTTCGAGCGAGTTGCGCCGCACTGAGACCGACCCGCATGCGCAGCACTTCATGGTTGTAATCCGTCTCGGACAACCAATGCGGTCGGACAAAATCGGCGGGCGGAGCCCAAACGACGTTAAAGGCATACGGCCCGACGTGGACGGGCCACGGACAAACCAAGGAGTGCGAGGTATTCATCGTCGTTTCCGCGAGGGGGCGGGCCAGGACGACCCGTCTACAGCCCACTATGCAAGAAACGCGACTGGCGCAGGATTATTTTTAGGGTCCTGCCGCCATTTGAAAACACTTTAAGTATTAAAAATAAGATACTGTTTAATTGTAATATTATTTTTTTCTATCACCTTGCAAGAGCTTCGCAATATCGCGATTTCCGGCCTCTTCCGCCCATTTCAGTGCGGTCGCGCCGGAATCGGTTTGTAAGTTGGGATTTGCCCCTTTTTCCAATAGCAGCTGCACCGCTGAAAGATGCCCGCCGCGGGCGGCCAACATGAGGGCCGTGGCGCCATTGGGAGTGGTGGCGTCAACCTTGGCACCCTGCTCCGTAAGATAACGCAGCACCTCCGTCCGCCCCTCGATGGCGGCGTAATGCAAAGACGCCCAGCCATTTTGGTTAATCATGGCCCCGCGGCTATGCAGCAGCTTGATGCTTTCCAGATTCCCTTTGTACGCCGCCAACATCAACGCCGTCTCGCCATGCGCATTGCGGGCGTTGACCTTGGCCCCGCTTTGGATGAGCAATTCCATCATGTCTAGTTGCCCCTCCCGCGCCGAATACATCAACAGGCTCTGCCCGCTCTGGTCGGTGGAATTGGGTTCCATTCCCTTGGCCAAAAGCTGGCGTACCGTCGAACGATCGTTCGCTTTTACAGCGTTCCACAGGTCATCCAAGGTTACCGCCGCGCCCACGGTACCCGCGTAAATCAGGCACAGCGCTATAAGAAGACGACGCATTTCACTATCCCTTGGCATGACTGAATAAACGGAAAAAATTGGCCGTTGTCGCGGCGGCCACTTCCTCGAAGGAAATACCGCGTAAGCGGGCGATTTCCTCGGCTACATGCAGCACAAAGGCGGGTTCGTTTGTCTTGCCGCGGTAGGGTACCGGCGCAAGATAGGGCGAATCGGTTTCCACCAATATGCGATCCAGAGGCAAATTGCGTGCGACCTCTTTCAGTTCGGTCGCTTTTTTGAAAGTGACAATGCCGGAGAAGGACACATAGAAGTTCAAATCGAGTGCGGCATCGGCTACAGCCTGCGTTTCGGTAAAACAATGCAGGACGCCGCCCACTTCATCGGCGCGTTCCTCCCGCAAAATCCGAATCGTGTCTTCGGCCGCCGCCCGCGTATGGACGATCAGCGCTTTGCCGCTTTCGCGCGCTGCGCGTATATGGGCGCGAAAACGCTCGCGTTGCCATTCCAAATCGCCGGTCAGGCGATAGTAGTCGAGGCCGGTTTCGCCAATTCCGATTACACGCGGATGCTGCGCGAGCGCTACCAGTTGCTCTGTCTCGACAGTGCCAGCTTCCGGATAGTCTGGATGAACGCCCACCGAGGCATAGAAGTTGTCGTACTGCTCCGCCAGCGCCCGCACACGGGGAAAATCCTCCAGGACGACGCTGATACACAAGGCGTGCGTGACGCCCGCCTCCGCCATGCGGGTTCTGATTTCGGGAATACGGTCGCGAAAGTCTTCAAAATCCAGATGGCAATGCGAATCGACCAGCATGGAAGCTCCACTAGCGCTGCAACGCGCGGTACTGCATGAATAGGTCTTCCAGGAACAAGCGCGGATTGAGGGGATGCTGCGCCACCGCGCGCGCCTGCGCCAATCGACGCTGATAGGTCAGGAGCGCGGACAAAGGCATCGCCGCGCCGAGTCGCCGCAGCGCCTCATTTGCCTCGGGGTGATAACGCGGCGCTTCGTTCAGCTTCACGGCCGCCAGATCGTAGATCCACTTCTGCAACCAGACCACCACTTGCGGCAGTTCCCCGCCCGCGCACGCGTCGGTCAAGGCCAAGGGGTCATTTTCACGGCACGCCAAGCGCTCCAACAAGCGAGTACGCGGCACGTCAGATTCCTTGCCCTCCAGCACATCCAACGGCGCATAGCCCGCGTGCGCCAGCGCCGTGGAGGCGTTGGCAACCCCTTGCTCGCTTAACCATTGCTGCGCCTCCGCCGGAGAGGGCGTTCCGAGCTCCACGACCTGGCAGCGACTGCGAACGGTGGGAAGCAGACGCGCGTAATTGCTGGTTACCAGCAAAAACAAGGTGTGTGGCGGCGGCTCTTCCAGGCTTTTCAAAAAGGCGTTGGCGGTGGCGACATTCATCGCCTCTGCCGGACGAATCAACACGATACGTTGCCCACCACGATGGGTGCCGACGCTGAGAAAATTCTGCAACTCGCGGAATTGTTCGATTTTTATTTGCTTGCTCGGCTCTTTTTTCCCCTCTCCTCCTTCGTCGCCCCTTGGTGCCAGCACTTCGGGTTCAACCATGCGAAAGTCCGGATGGTTGCCTTGTGTATACCAACCGCAGGCACCGCAGGTGCCGCAAGCTTCCTGGGTCTTGCGATCCAGGTTTTCGCATAGAAGCGCCCGAGCAAAGGCGCGCGCGAACAAGGTTTTGCCGATTCCCGCGCGCCCTCGTAACAACAAGGCGTGCGGCAGATGGTCGCGACGCGCCATCCAACTGTCAAAGGTGGCGTGCTGCCAGGGTAGAAGCGTACTCATCCCAAATGCTCTATCAGAATGCTTTCGAGGGCCACGCGTACCTGGTCGAGGTTTTGCGTGCCATCGATCACTCGCAATCGCCGCGGATCGCTTTGCGCGCGTTCTAGATAGGCATTGCGCACCCGCTCAAAAAAATCGGCGCGCTCACGTTCGAAGCGATCGAGTTCCGCTGAAGCCGCCTGCCTGCGCGCAATGCCGACCGCCGCCGGCACATCGAAATAAAAACTTAAATCGGGCTGCAGGCCTTCCTGCACCCAATTTTCCAGCGCTGCGATTTTGGCTTCACTTAAGCCGCGCCCACCGCCTTGGTAGGCGTACGTCGCATCGGTGAAACGATCGGATAGCACCCATTTCCCCTCGGCCAGCGCGGGCGTGATGACTTGCGCGAGATGCTCTTGACGCGCGGCGAACGCCAATAGCGTCTCGGTCCGTAAATCCATGGGTTCGTTCAACAGCAAGGTGCGCAGACGCTCGCCTAAGGGCGTGCCCCCCGGTTCGCGAGTCACCACCACCGTGAGGCCTGCTTCACTCAACCGCTGGGCGAGCCATTCCACATGACTGCTTTTCCCAGCGCCGTCTATACCTTCCAAGCTCAGAAATTTGCCGCGATTCATCGCGCTATTTTCCCCGATTTGGGGGCGCTGTGCTGCGGCCGCCGCGTTGATAACGATCCACCGCGCGATTATGTTCCGTCAGCGACTCGGAAAAATGACTGGAACCGTCCCCGCGCGCGACGAAAAAAAGCGCCTCCGTGGCCGCGGGATGCATGACTGCACGCAAGGATTCGAGGCCCGGCATGGCAATGGGGGTCGGGGGCAAACCGTCACGCATGTAGGTGTTATAAGGCGTGTCGGTCATCAAATCGACTTTGCGCAGGTTGCCGTCAAAGCGAGCGCCTATTCCATAAATAACGGTGGGATCGGTTTGTAGGCGCATCCCTTTGCGCAAACGATTGATGAACACCGCCGCAATGAGGTCACGATCTGCGCGAGCACCGGTCTCCTTCTCCACGATGGACGCCAAAATGAGTGCTTCATCGGGAGTGGCGAACGGAAGACCGGGCGCCCGGACATCCCAAGCCTGCGCAAGATGTCGTTTCATTTCCTCGAATGCGAGACGAAAAATTCCCAGATCGCTATCGCCCTTCGAAAACCGGTAGGTATCGGGAAAAAAACGACCCTCCGGCGCAAGGCCCGGCGCCCCCAGGCGAGTCATGATCTCCTCGTCGCTCAATTCGCGCGTCGTATGTTCAAGATCCGGATGTGCGTCGAGCAACTGGCGCATTTGTTTGAAGGTCCACCCCTCCACCAGCACCAACTGGCCTTGGGCGAACTCGCCGCGAGTGATTTTTCGCAATAGATCTTCCGCGGAAGCGCCGCGTTCGATTTCATAACTACCCGCCTTGATCGCGCCCGCCTGGTCCTGCAAGCGCACCAACGCGATAAAGGGCCATTCGCGCACGCCCACGCCTGCGGCCTGGATGTGGCGCACGGCGGTGCGCAAACCGCTGCCCGGCTCGATACGGAAGGCCGTTTTGTCGGCCGCCATCGGCAAGGGCTGATGCCCATACCAATACAGGCCTCCACCCAACGCTAGAGCCGCCAGCACCGCAAGCACAAACACACTGATTAGAAATTTGAACATAAAGGAAGAGAGAGATCGCGCGAGCGCGCGGACATACGAGCGCCGGACATATAATACCTTTTGCTTAACTATTCAGTGATCCGCCTCATGAGTACCACCTGGGTCGACTTTTTGAAGGCAGAAGGCGCGCATTTCTCGGTCGATCAAATCGTTGACGATTTTGGCAACGCCGAAGCGGAACGCGAAGCGACTGCTACCGGCAGCATCGTCGCGAACCTGTCGACGTATGCGTTGCTACGCGTGCAGGGCGAAGACGCGCAAAACTTTCTGCAGGGTCAGCTTACATGCGACGTCAACGCCTTGGAGACGGGCGAATGCAGTTATGGGGCTTATTGCACGGCCAAGGGCCGCATGCTCGGGAGCTTTCTAATATTCCGCGATAACGAAGGCTACGCGCTACTGATGTCACGCGATATTGCAGCGGCGACTCAAAAACGGCTGCAAATGTTCGTTCTGCGCGCGAAGGTGAAAATCGAGGACCTGAGCGAACGAACTGTGCTTTTAGGCTTAAGCGGATCTCACGCAGGGGCCGCTTTTACCGAGGCCGGTTATGCACCGTCCGACGCCGCGATGCGCATCGAAAATCACGGCGCATGCATCGTGCTGCGTTTGGACGACAAGCGATACATTGCGCTGATCGAAGACGAGACGCTTGCGCGCAGCTTGTGGCAGCAATTCAAATTGAGCCTGAAACCGGTGGGCGACGCTTGTTGGCAATGGCTCGATATCGTACGGGGCATTCCCTGGATTACGGCGCCCACCCAAGAACAGTTCGTGCCGCAAATGGCGAATCTGGAAAAAATAGGCGGCGTGAGCTTCAAGAAAGGCTGTTATCCGGGCCAGGAAATCGTGGCGCGAACGCAGTATCTGGGCAAAGCAAATCGGCGCATGAGACTTGCGCATTGCGCCGCACAGGTTCAAACAGGCGACGCCGTGTACGGCGAAAGCTTGGGCGACCAGGCTTGCGGCATGGTTGCTAACGCAGCGCCTGCACCCCAAGGCGGTTGGGACGCCCTGGTTGTGCTCAACAACGGCGCGTTGGAGGGCCCCGTTCACGCGCAAGGTCTTCAAGGGCCAACGCTGGATTTCCGCGCCCTGCCCTACAACGTCGACTAAGGAGGGCTGATTAAAGTTTATTGAGGAATCATGTCGCCAGATTAAGCGTGCAAGGCGTTGCTTT
>DATEEW010000216.1:0-3040 GCA_035280965.1 Burkholderiales bacterium | reverse complement strand
CCTTGACGGCGATGTTGAGCATGGGATGAAGCGCGTGCATGAACACCAATTCCTGTATATGAAGCGGGCGCGGCCCGAGAGCAGAGGATGTAAAGAGCGAAGTACTGCAATAAGCGCTGATTTTATATGAAGACCGACTCTCCGCTCGCCCATATTCGAATTGTTCTTTCCCACACCACGCATCCGGGGAATATTGGCGCCGCCGCCCGTGCGATGAAAACCATGGGGCTCTCCCGACTGGTTTTGGTGAATCCCAAGCATTTCCCCGATCCGCAAGCGACGGCGATGGCCAGCGGCGCGGACGATGTGCTGGATCGGGCGACCGTATGCGACTCGCTCGATCAAGCCTTGCAAGGAACGCGCTTCGCGATTGCAATGACGGCACGGCGTCGCGATATCTCGCACTTGGCGGTCGACGTGCGCGACGCGGCAGTGGAAATGATTCGCGAGGCTGCTCAAGACGAAGTGGCGTTGGTCTTCGGCACGGAGATGTCCGGCTTGTCGAACGAAGACGTACTCAAGTGTCAGCGCATGGCGCATATCGATGCGAACCCCGAGTATTCCTCGCTCAACCTGGCGGCCGCCGTGCAAGTCATGACCTATGAATTGCGCCAAGCGGCAATGGGGGGCTTTAAAAAAGAGGTCGAACGCTTCGACGCGGCCGCCTTCGACGACATCGAAGCGTTTTACGCGCACCTCGAAGAGCGGCTGATCACCAGCGGCTTCCTCGATCCGCAGCAGCCGAAGCGTTTGATGGAGCGATTGCGTCGCCTGTTTGGGCGCGCACGGCTGGAGAAAGAGGAGGTCAATATTCTTCGCGGCATTCTCACCGCTTGGGAAAGGCCAAAGCGGCGAGACTGATCAACCGCTATCCCTCGCGGTGCTTATTGCCGAGGGAGGCTCTGATTGAGGTTTATTAATGAATCACGTCGCGGCGTAACGCGTCCAAGACGTTGTTTTACATTGTCCTCGCTCGTACAGCTGCGCGCACTCGCGACATCCTCGGCACTTAATCAGACATCACCTAGACTAGAATAGTTGAGCGAATCACTAGGGTTTTGTATAATTTTCCATCCTGATTCAAGGCTATTTCCATGTTCGCCCGGATAAAAGAAGACATTTCCAGCGTGTTCGACCGCGACCCTGCGGCCCGTACGACTTGGGAGGTTTTGACCTGCTATCCGGGTTTCCATGCGTTGCTATGGCATCGTGGTACACACCGTTTGTGGAACGCCAAGTTTCGCTGGCTCGCTCGGGTGCTGTCCCACCTGACTCGTTGGTTGACGGGTATAGAAATCCATCCCGGCGCGCGCATCGGTCGTCGCGTTTTTATCGATCACGGCATGGGTGTGGTCATTGGTGAAACGGCCGAAATCGGCGACGACTGCACGCTCTATCACGGCGTTACGTTGGGCGGAACATCGTGGAACAAGGGCAAGCGCCATCCGACGCTTGGTAAGGGCGTGATCATCGGGGCAGGGGCAAAAATACTTGGCCCGATTTTGGTGGGTGACGGCGCAAAGATCGGCTCCAACGCGGTCGTGGTCAAAGACGTGCCGCCCGGCGCGACAGCGGTCGGCATTCCGGCGCGCATCATCGAAGACCAGCGCGACCAAATGCGCGAGGCGCACGCCGCGAAATTGGGTTTTTCCGCCTACGGGCTCTCGGTTTCGGATGACGATCCGGTCTCCCAAGCGATTCGCGGACTCACCGACCACACAGCCGAGCTGGAACAGCGCATCGAAGCGCTAATGAAGGAAATTGACCAGTTGCGTGCCCATGAAGACGCTCAGGCGATCGCCGAGCGTTTCGACCCGACTCCCCTCCGCAAGGTGGTGGACAAATAACTTTAGTTATTAGCTTGATTGGAAATATTAGTTGAGCTAATTACTCGGGTTTTATATACTTGACCAAATTTCTCGGGATTGGCAACCGCCTTTCCCATGGGCTCACTGTGAGACTGAAGCCATGCGATTAACTACCAAAGGCCGCTTTGCGGTCACCGCAATGTTGGATTTGGCCCTGAATTCGGGGCGCGGACCGGTCACTCTGGCGGGCATCAGCCAGCGGCAGAGCATTTCCCTCTCGTATCTGGAACAGCTCTTCGGCAAGCTGCGCCGCCATGCCTTGGTGGAAAGCGTGCGGGGGCCGGGCGGTGGCTATTACCTGGCGCGTTCGCCCGAAGCTGTTTCGGTGGCGCAAATCATTTTTGCGGTAGACGAAACGCTGGATGCGACGCAATGCGGCGGCAAAGAAAATTGCCATGAAGAAACCCGCTGTATGACCCACGATTTGTGGACGCGTCTGAACGAAAAAATGTACGCCTACCTGGAGTCGGTGAAGTTGTCCGACCTGGTGGCCGAACAGCAAGTCAAAGGTAACGTCGCGGTCTTGCAGGACCGTCGTCGTACGGAAACCCGCTCCGCGGTAAATGCTTAAAGATCGAAAAGCGAATCACGATGGATAACCACCCGCTCAAATTTCCGATTTATCTCGATTATTCCGCCACCACGCCGGTCGATCCGCGCGTTGCCGCGAAAATGATCCCTTATTTGACCGAGCATTTCGGCAATCCCGCCAGCCGCTCGCACGTCTACGGCTGGACGGCCGAGCAGGCGGTCGAACAGGCACGCGAAAACGTTGCCGCGCTGGTGAATGCGGATGCGAAGGAAATCGTGTGGACCTCGGGCGCTACCGAGTCGATCAATCTCGCGCTCAAAGGCGCAGCGAATTTCTACAAGACCAAGGGCAAGCACATCATCACGGTCAAGACGGAGCACAAAGCGACGCTCGACACCGTGCGTGAACTGGAGCGCCAAGGCTTCGAAGCGACCTATCTCGATGTGGAAGAGAACGGCCTGCTCGATTTGAAGAAACTCGAAGCGGCATTGCGGCCGGACACGATTCTGGTTTCCGTCATGTCGGTGAACAATGAAATCGGTGTAATTCAAGACATCGAGACGATCGGCGAAATCTGTCGCAGCAAAGGCATCATTTTCCACGTCGATTCGGCGCAGGCGACCGGCAAGATCGAAATCGA
>DATEEW010000215.1:0-4232 GCA_035280965.1 Burkholderiales bacterium | reverse complement strand
ATGACAAACGTTTTCCAATTGACGCACGTTGCCGGGAAAATCCTGCGCAGCCAGATAGTTCATCGCGGCTTCGGAAAGGCGTTTCGGCTCCACACCCAAATCGCGCGCGCTCTTGGCAAGGAAATGACGCGCGAGAAGCGGGATGTCGTCGCGACGATCGCGCAAGCTCGGCAACCGCAAGCGAATGACATTCAAGCGATGATACAAATCCTCGCGGAATAATCCATCGCGCACTCGGTGCTCCAGATCCTGATGGGTCGCGGCGATGACACGCACGTTTGAACGAATGGGTTGATGACCGCCAACACGATAAAAATGGCCGTCGGATAGCACACGCAATAGGCGTGTTTGCAAATCAGAAGCCATATCGCCGATTTCATCCAAGAACAGCGTGCCGCCTTCAGCTTGCTCGAACCGACCACGACGCATCGCCTGCGCGCCGGTAAACGCGCCGCGCTCGTGCCCGAAAAGTTCGGATTCGAGTAAATCCTTCGGCATCGCTGCGGTGTTGATCGCGATAAATGGTTTGCTCGCCCGCGGACTATGGCGATGCAGAGCGTGCGCTACGAGCTCCTTGCCCGAACCGGATTCGCCGGTGATTAACACCGTTGCGTTCGAATGCGACAAGCGTCCGATCGCGCGAAACACTTCCTGCATCGATTGCGCCTGCCCCAGAATTTCCGGAGAGGCGGTCAGCACTTCCTGCTCATCCGCCTCGTGCATGCTTTCATCGAGCGCGCGACGGATAAGTTCCACCGCCTGATCGACATCGAAAGGCTTCGGCAAATATTCGAAGGCCCCTCCCTGAAATGCCGCGACAGCGGATTCCAGATCGGAATAGGCGGTCATGATGATGACCGGCAACTGAGGATGCCGCTGCTTCACGGTTTGGAGCAATTCCAAGCCGGTCGTTCCCGGCATGCGGATGTCCGAAACCAATACTTGCGGCGCGTCGGTTTCCAATGCCGTCAAGGCGTCGCCCGCGAGCCCGAAGGTGCGGAAGGGAATGCCTTCGCGTGCTAAAGCTTTTTCAAAAACCCAACGGATAGAACGGTCGTCGTCGATGACCCAAACGGGTTTCATAGCTAGGCCCTTATCTGATCTAGAGGCAATACGATGCGAAAAACAGTGCGTCCCGGCTCGCTTTGACACTCGATCAAGCCGTGATGATGTTGAACATAGGTTTGTGCGAGCGTGAGGCCGAGTCCTGTGCCGCCCTCGCGCCCCGACACCAGTGGATAAAACACGCGGTCAAGCAGTTCCGCGGGAATGCCCGGGCCGTTGTCGATTACTTGCAGCTCAAGCGCGAGCCGATGCATCCGTCGCGCGATCGTTACCGAGCGGGCAACTCGCGTGCGTAACTGGATTTTTCCCTCGCTTCGACCTCGCAAGGCTTGAGCGGCATTGCGCACAATATTGAGCACCACTTGAATCAATTGTTCGCGATCGCCGTGGATATCCGGCAGGCTAGTGTCGTAGTCGCGCCAGAAGGTGATCCCCTGCGGAAATTCGGCGAGGATCAAACTGCGTACCCGCTCGCACACTTCGTGAATGTTCACGGGCCCCATATGCGGCGGTCGATGCGGGGTGAGCAAGCGATCCATCAGCACTTGCAGACGATCCGCTTCCTTGATGATTACTTGGGTGTATTCGCGTAAATCGGGGCGATCCAATTCGCCTTCGAGCAATTGCGCAGAACCGCGCAGACCGCCCAAAGGATTTTTGATTTCATGCGCGAGATTGCGGATCAGTTCCCGATTGGCTTGGTGTTGCTCGAGAAAGTGCGCTTCACGCTCAATACGTACTTGCTGATCGATGGAGCGCAACTCGACAAGCAGACCAGGCGGCGTTTCGATCGGCGTGACCAGCACATTGAAAGGGATGGGCTCATGCCCGTGCCAATTCAACAGGACGAACTGGTCCCAGAAGCCGCGGTTGCTATCCAACGCTTGCCTCAGCTTTTCGCAAAGTGATTGAGCATTGACGAAGAGATCGGTAATGCTCTGGCCCAGCATGTTGCGGCTGGCGCTTTGCAAAACGCTTTCTACTGCTGGATTGGCGTAGCGAACGCGCAACTCGTCGTCGAGGACGAGGACCGCGGTGGCGAGGAGTTCGAGGCCGTTGAAAGAGTGCGCGTTCATGCCGGCCTCCCTGAGAGGCCGGCTAGACTTAATCTTACTTCGCGTTGCCGAGTTCTTTTTTCAGCGCTTCCACGTTTTTGCTGTGACCGTCCACCGCTTCTTTGTAGGGAGCCAAGCGATCCAAAACCCTTTGATAGTTCTTTTCGTCGCCCATACGCACCGCTTCCTGCTCGGCGAGCTTGGCTTGAGCGTCCGCTAGTTTCTGCTCCTCGGCCTTTAATTCCTCTTCCAGGATTTTGCGACGTCCGTCGTCCCGGGAGCGCTGCGTTTCGCGGTCCACACGTGGATACTCTGCGCCAGTTCCCTGAGGAACTTTGGTGGCGGGAACAACTGAAATTTCCTTGGTCACGACCGTGCAGTTCTTGCCTTGCGCGTCGCGTTGAACATTGGTGTATTGCGGCCGTCCGTCCGGGCCGACGCATTTCCAGACCGTAGCCTGGGCAGACGCTATGGGCGTTGCGACGAACGCGCAAATTCCCAGCGCGAATTTGAAAGCACTCATAGCCACCACTGAGAGAATAAAGCGGCCTTGAGTCTATGCCAATTGAATACCTAAACAAAGCACTTTCACCCGCATGCGGCGGTGGGATTTGGAGGCTGCGCGCAAAATTACGCAGCCGGGAATAAAAAGGGGGGCGCACGCCCCCCTTCCTCATACAGCAACCCGAAAGAGAGCGAATCTCACGAGCTGTAGTACATGTCGAATTCGACCGGATGGGTCGTCATGCGGAAGCGCGTAACCTCGTCCATTTTCAACGCGATGTAGGCATCGATCATGTCGTTGGTAAATACACCACCGCGTGTCAGGAACTCCCGATCTTTGTCCAGTTCGTTGAGGGCCTGATCCAGCGAGTGACAAACCGTCGGCACCTTCGCCGCTTCTTCGGGCGGCAGGTCGTACAGGTTTTTGTCGATGGGATCGCCGGGGTGAATCTTGTTCTGCACACCATCGAGACCCGCCATGAGGAGCGCGGCGAAGGCGAGATACGCGTTTGCCGTGGGATCGGGGAAACGCACTTCGACGCGACGGCCTTTCGGGCTCGCAACATAGGGGATACGGCAGGAAGCCGAACGGTTGCGAGCGGAGTAAGCCAAGTTGATCGGCGCTTCGAAACCAGGAACCAGACGCTTGTAAGAGTTGGTGCCAGGGTTGGTGATCGCGTTTAACGCTTTCGCGTGCTTGATCACGCCACCGATGTAGTACAGCGCAAAATCGGACAGTCCGGCGTAACCATTGCCCGCAAAGAGGTTGTTACCGTCTTTCCATACGGACATGTGCACGTGCATGCCCGACCCGTTGTCGCCCACGATGGGTTTGGGCATGAACGTGGCGGTTTTGCCGTAGGCCTGCGCAACCATGTGAATGGTGTATTTCAGAATCTGGTTCCAGTCCGCGCGTTTCACCAGCGAATTGAATTTGGTACCCAGTTCACACTGACCTGCCGCGGCAACTTCGTGGTGGACGACTTCCACTTCAACGCCTTGTGCTTCGAGCGCCAGAGCCATTGCCTGACGAATGTCTTGCAGCGAATCGACCGGTCCAACAGGGAAATAGCCGCCCTTCAGACCGGGACGGTGACCCATGTTGCCACCTTCATATTCGATGCCGGTGGACCACGGCGCTTCTTCGGATTTGACTTTGACGAAGGAGCCCGACATGTCGATGCTCCAGGTAACGCCGTCGAAAATAAAAAATTCGGGTTCCGGACCGAAATAGGCGGTGTCGCCGATGCCGCTGGATTTCAGATAGGCTTCTGCGCGTTTGGCCAGCGAACGCGGATCGCGGTCATAGCCTTTGCCCGTGGAAGGTTCGATAACATCGCAGCTGATGTTCAGCGTAATCTCGTCGGTAAACGGATCGAGTCGCGAGCTATCAGGATCGGGATAGAGCAACATGTCGGAAGCTTCGATGCCTTTCCAGCCGGCGATCGAGGAGCCGTCGAAGGGGTTGCCGTCGTCGAATTTATCTTGGCCGAATTGCTTTACCGGGATTTGGACGTGTTGTTCCTTACCTTTGAAATCGGTAAAGCGAAGGTCAACGAACTTAACCTCCTTCTCTTTGATCAGCTTTAGTACGTCGGCGCCGCTCAG
>DATEEW010000214.1:0-2688 GCA_035280965.1 Burkholderiales bacterium | reverse complement strand
GGATTCATTTGTGTGCGGTGCATGCGTCCCCTCGATTCCAGAAATTTATAGACCGGGCGTTCAAAGCGCCCTTATTTGGTGGCAGTATCACGGGCAAAGCATTTTTACGCCAAGCAATTCTTCGCACCCGCCCGCCATTTTGAGATTCTTGGATTAGGGAATATCTGATTAAGTGCCTGGGATGGTCGCGAGTGCGGGGCTGCGAAGGGCGGAGTAGGTTCCATCGGCTTCATCGATGGATGCGACCCCGCAGCAGATAGGGAATGTGCCGACACTCGCAGCCCTGTATGTGCCTCTGCGGTCGCATCCCCTCATCGAAAATGAGGGGGCCCCTGCTCCACGCTCCGGCACATGCTGTACGAGCGAGGGCAAAGTAAAACAAGGCCTTGAGCGCGTTAAGTCGGCAACACGGTTTATCAATAAACCTTAGTCAAAGGTTCCTCAGCCCGACTCGGTTGTATAGCCCCTACGGCTATTTATTGAGCACTTCGACGGAAAGCGTCGAGTATTTGACCAATTCATTCGCGCTTAGAAACTGCTTCGCATCGCTGCGCCCTTTGAGATAGATGTCGAAAAAAACCAGCGTTGCGGCGCGCACAATCGGTTGCACCGATTCGCGTGATCGCGATGGCAGCATACCGAGACCGGCACCCGTCGAATCGGAAAATGCAGTGTGATCCGCGTTTTCGATCCAAACTAAATATTTGTCTCCCGGCGGCCAGAGCTTGAAGGCGTGTTTGCGATCTTCCGGCAGTGCATCGCCTTGTTGGCGGTCTTTGTCGCCGCTGATGCCGAGCAGCGGCCCGCGCAAAGTCGAGAAGCTGCTTTCAATGAAGAAGGGCTCACCCGGAGCATGAGGTGATAAGGCCACGCCGCAATTGATGCGCGAATCGCTTAGATCGGGGCCGAGTCCGCGACCGGGCGCTACCGGAGGTTGGAGCCAATCCAAGGCCGGTCGGGCGCCGGCAATGACGAAGGTGGTGTACGCGCCGAAGGAATGACCGAGCATGCCGATGTGTTCCAGATCCATTTTTCCGCGTAGACGCGCATGCGAGCGGCTCCATTGCTCCGCTTGATCGAGTGCGAAGCTCACATCCTTGGGACGGCCCAGCACTTCGTTCGCATCGCGCGACATGGTTTCTAGGTTTTTGCGAAAACGCAGGCGGCGTTTCATCACGTCCGTGTTGCTGCCGACGTGTTCAATCGCAAGCACCACATAACCATGTGAGGCCAGATGTTGCGCTTGCGCATAGTTGGCGTCCCAACTTCCGCCTCCCCCATGGCTGAGTGCGACAACGGGATAGGGTCCTCCATCGCTGGGGATATGGACTTTGATCGGAATTTTGCGTTCGCGCGCAGCGTCTATCAATTGAGGAAACTCGATGGTCTCCACGGCGTGCGTGCCCTTGTCGGCGAGGCCGGCGCCATAAACTGCACCCGAAGTCAGAAACGTTGCAAAGATCCAGAGCAATTGCTTCATCGCTTGTACTTTCCGATTCCGATGTATGCGAAGTATCAGCCAATATCGGCCTGGCGTTAGCGCTTGAGTGCGATTTTGAGACGCCCGGACTAGCCCTGCTAGAATCGCCTTATGACCGACGCTCTCCAACAAGCCCGTATCGATCTTGCGGTGGCGCTGCGCTGGGCCGCGCGCTTCGACCTTTCCGAAGGTATCTGCAATCACTTCAGTTTGGCCGCGCCGGGGAGGCATGGCCAGTTCCTCATCAACCCGCAAGGATTTCATTGGTCGGAGATGACGCCCGATCACATTTTGCTGGTCGATGTGAACGGCAAGGTGTTGGAAGGCAAGCACACCGTCGAACCCGGCGCGTTCTGGATTCATAGCCGTATCCACAATTCCGAAAAAGCCCCGGCTTGTGTGATGCATACGCACATGCCTTACGCCACAGCATTGGCTATTGTGGAAGGCGGACGGCTGGAGCCCGCGAGCCAGAACGCGTTGCGCTACTACGGCCGCGTGGCATACGAAGAGGAATACAACGGGCTGGTGACGGATACCGCGGCTGGCGATCGCCTCTGCGCGAAATTGTTGCAGGCCGACATTTTGTTTTTGTCCAATCACGGCGTGATAGTCACGGGCGATACGGTCGCAAATACCTTCGACGACCTCTATTACCTCGAACGTGCCTGCATGTTGCAAGTCATCGCGAGTACAACGGGCAAGACCTTGAAGCGTGTTTCGCATTTGGTGGCGACCAATACGGTGAAGCTGATGGTGGAGGATCGTGCCCAGTCGATTGCCTTGCTTGTCGCTTTACAGCGCATACTTGATAAGGAAGAGCCGGACTGGCGCGATTGATTGCGTATTGCGCGGCTGGATTTCGTGATTCGGGAAATTGCGTGGCGACGGGCACAGCGGTTGCCGCATCTTAAGATGTAACCACGAGCAAAGGAGGCAGCATGCGCAATCCCCCGGTGTCCGAGCCCTCTGACGAATTGAGGGAGATCTACCACCTGCTCAAAATCGGCGTCGCCCATGAGAAAGTCAACGACGGCAACGTCTTCCACCTGATCGACCTGGCCGTTCGTTACGGCGACAAGCATATCGAAGCGTTGTTACGCGAATGGCAATCGCCCTGCAGCGACGGTTCCGAAGGCGTTCCCAGCGTGATTCAGCCCACTAAAGGTTTCAATAAAGAGAACGTCAAGCGTTAGACGCTCCCGCGC
>DATEEW010000213.1:0-5976 GCA_035280965.1 Burkholderiales bacterium | reverse complement strand
GGTGCGCTGTTCCAGATCGGCGTAAATGCTGTCAGGCGTGTCGCGCCGCACGGGTTGCGCGCAACGGCGGCAATGCAAATGCGCTCCGCGCGCGTACAGCAGCTTCAAGTGATCGTTTAACTCGGTCATCGTGCCGACCGTCGAACGCGAAGTGCGCACTGGGTTGGTCTGATCGATGGCGATGGCGGGTGGAATGCCTTCGATGGCGTCGACCTGGGGCCGGTCTTGCCGATCCAAGAACTGCCGCGCATAAGGCGAGAAGGTTTCGACATAGCGCCGTTGGCCTTCGGCATACAACGTGTCGAAGACGAGCGAGGACTTGCCCGAACCCGAAACGCCCGTGACGACCAGCAGTTCGCCGGCGGGAATATCGAGGTCGAGATTCTTTAAATTGTTCTGGCGCGCGCCGCGAATGCGGATGAAGTCTTGTTCGTGCTGGGGATCGGGGCTGGACATGAGACCTGAAGAAGGAAACGGCGCCGAGATCTAAAAATCGGGCGCCGAGGGGGTGGAACCTGTCCGTATTGTAATGAGGCCGCCCTCTACCTATTCAAGGTCTAGCCAAGTCTTTGACCTAAAAGTTTTTTCCGGCTTATTCCAAATCGCGATTTGAATATGACATCCACTTCGTTTGCCCTTATATAACCGCGGGTTATGGTTCGGGCTCAAAAATAAAGATTCAGGGTGGAGTAATGAAATTATTCCGGCACGGTCCTGCCGCTGAGGGGGAGGCGGAGCTCACAGTAGATATCCTCGGCCCGGTTTCAGTTTCTTCCGACGGCGCGGCGAGTAGCGAATTCCCGGTTCTACGTACGGCCGTGATCAGCACGTTTCTCGTGCTGGCCGCGCTGATGGCTTATCTCATCAGCACATTGATTCGCAATTACGAACTCTCGGGAGCAATGGCGCTGGTCGAGAGCACCTTGCATAACCCCATGTTCTGGAGCGCCGTCGCCGTCGGCCTGCTCGCCCAAGCGATCGATGGCGCGCTAGGCATGGCATACGGCGTCACGTCGACGACCTTTTTGCTGACCGCCGGTGCGACGCCGGCAAGCGCGAGCGCGAGCGTGCATATCGCCGAACTTTTCACCACCGGCGTGTCCGGTGTGTCGCATGCGCGCATGGGTAATGTAGACAAACGTCTTTTCCTGCGGCTCCTGGTACCCGGGATCATCGGCGCGATTCTCGGCGTGGTGTTCGTGACGCAGATCGACGTCAAGGCTCTTAGACCTTTTATCTCCGCTTATCTGGTGATCATGGGTTTGTACATTCTTCTTAAAGCCTGGCGTGCCCTGCATCCGCGCGAGAAAAAGGCGCCCAAGCACGTGGCCAAGCTCGCTTTGTTCGGCGGTTTCGTCGACGCATCGGGCGGTGGCGGCTGGGGGCCGGTCGTGACGAGCACCTTGATCAGCAGGGGCAACGATGTGCGTACCACCATCGGTTCGGTGAATTTCGCCGAATTCTTTATCGCGCTCGCGACTGCGGGGTCTTTCGCATTGCTCGCCGGCACCGGCGTTTGGGTTCTGGTGGCTGGCTTGGTGCTCGGTGGTCTTTTCGCGGCGCCATTCGCGGCGGTCATGACGCGCTACCTCAACGCGCGCGTGCTGATGGTGTCGGTCGGTCTGCTGGTGACCGTGGTCAGCAGCTACGGGTTGTATAAATCCCTGTTGGCCTGAGCTGAGCGGATTCGTTCCGCTCAGCTATTCACGACCGCTTTCGCTTCCACTTTCATCGGCTTGTACTTGAACAAGGCGCGGATGATGCCGTGATCGTTGGTGCCGGCGGTTTTATGGTCGTCGAAATTAAGATGATCGTTGTTGATTGTCAGGCCGCAGAACAACCATAGCCGTTGACGGCTGTTGTCGTAAAACTCCTGGCTGACAAGAATGTGATCGAGCGACTCGCGCATATCCTGGTGCACATGCGTGTAGTAAACATCCCGCGTGTCACGATATTCCTGCAAGGTTTGGGCGGTATATAGCGCTGTGTCGCCCCCTCCGATCGAATCGCCCACCAGGTACTGCGGTTGGTCGGTCAGTATGTTGGCGGTGTTGCTCTGCTGTCCGTCGTTGATGTCGCCCAAGACGATGACGGGCGTGTTGTTGCCTTTCATCTGCTCGGTCAGCAGAAAGCGGAGCGCCGCCGCCTCGGCAGTGCGACGGATTGTGGAAAGCGCGGATCCAAGTCCGATCGAATGTTTCGAATAGGCCGTCTTGTCGGCTTTGAACCAATCCTCGTTGAATACTTTGGTCGGCGCCTTGGATTTGAAGTGACAGACGTAAACGTGAATCGCGGGGTTGTCTGCCCGCGGCCTCATGGTGAAATGCAGGACGGGCCGCGAGAAGCCGCGAATGCGTACGTTGATGTTGGGCGTCTGGGGATCGTCGCCGCTCGACTGCAAAACGAATTTCTCCGGAAAGCGTTCGATCCAGTTCGCTTCGCCTGCCAGCAGGCCTTTGCGCACGATGGCGGCGCAGACGATTTTCTTGCCCGTGGTGCCCGGTGGCACGACTAAATCGTATTCGTCTGTAACCCCTGCGGTTTCGAGGCACTTGGCCAGAGAGTCGCGGTGCCACAACTCCTGAAATCCGCAAACATCCGGTTTCAATATTTTCAGTTGCCAGGCAACCCACTGCAGCTTGAGTTCGTACTGCGTCTTCGTCCAACCCGGAACGGAGTACATCGGCAAGCCCGGCTCATTGAGATTGAACAGGTTGAACGTCGCGATGCTCAATTCTTTGAGGTTCATGATTTGCCTCGCCGGGCTTTTTTTAACCTTGGAATGATGTGCGAAAGCCGTCCCATATTCCATTGCCTAAATGGCGGAGAGAGGTCTACGACCAAACGTCGTTTGTGGCTGCTTGGAACGAGGAAATAAAAACGGCGCCCAGATCTGACAATCGGGCGCCGTATAGTGAGTCTGACTTAGGTCAGTGATGATCCGGATAAAGCTGCATCCAGCGTCCGTCGAAGCCGCCTTGCTCCGGCGTGGCCCAACCCACTGGAAGCCAGCGCCCATGCGTGGCGGACTGGGTGCTGCCTGTGTGTGCGTAGTAGTCGTGCTGACACCAGTATTGCCGGTAACCCTGGCTGCAGTTACGTTTTTGCGTGTTGCCCGTGCTTGCGGCGACGAGCGCTTGACCGTCGAATACTTCATCGGCCCTCTGTTCATCGCCCATCACATAAGCACCCCAGAACCAATGTTTGTTGGGATAACCCTGAGCGCCATCGGAAGGGTCGGTGGTATCGCGCGAAAAGCCATAGAAGGTCACCGCGCGATTGCACTCGGAAGAAGCGGGAACGAGTTCCACGCCCCCTTCCGACTTGATCGGTTGATCGAGCCAGATGCCGACTTTTTCTTCATCGGTATCCCAGTGCATGTCGTAAGGCCCCCACGCGTGCTCTCGCGGATAGGTTTCGTTGCTGCATGAAGCGATGTACGCGTGCGTGGGCAGGATATCCGCCAAGTCTTGTAGTTCGTATGAGATGCGCTTCACCGTGCCCCACATTGGATGCGGCGTCGCGGTCCCGGCCTTGGCCGCGAGCTTGTGCGCGTTGTCGCGGTTGAGCTCCAAGGCGCCCCAGTAGGTCACCGCATCCGGGTCGTGGCCAGGAATGAATGCGTAATGCACAAGTTGTTTCGTGTTTGTATCCGTGATGCTGACTTCGGCTTTGCAAGTGGGACAGGTCTTGAAGGCTGTGTCGATGGCGGGCCATCCCGTCTTGACGTGATGCAATTCGTTTTTGCGCAAACCGTCGACGTCGGTCCAGCGCGCTTGCCAGATGAGTACATGACGCCCCCTTGCGGTTGGCATGAAGTTCAGATCTGCATGCGGATAGGTGCGCGGCACATGGTCCGAATGTGTAGTCACGACAACGTAGGCGATTTGCTCTGAGCCGCCACCCGGAGTGCCGTTCACTTTGTTGACGCGGACTTCAACGCGCTCCCAATCGTGGATCGAGGCATTCTCCTCCATGGCGTGGTAGACGTGATATAGGAGGATCACAGATTTATCCTCGCCCTCTTTGAATTCGACGAGCGCGGTATAGATCGTCGGCCGAATGCGCCAGCGAGAGAAGCGGGAATCGAAAGGATTGGCCACGTAGCTATCGACCAATCTCCAATTCTCCAGATTGGTGGAGAAATTTCCGTCGCGATCGAAATCGTAATTGGTAATCCAATCCCAACCCCAATTGGCGGTATTGCGTTCGTCCGCTTGTTTGAGGATGACCGGTGCGTAGTAGTTCAGGTAGGCGCGACGCTGGGTACTGCTTAAGGACCAAGGATCCGCGGATAGAGCGGGCGGGGTCCAAGCGAATAAAGAGCTGAAAAACAAACAGACAAGGCCAATCAAACGAACCGATTTCGTTTTTGCATTGGCTTGCTTGGTGTCGTGAGTGCATTGAGAGTGGCTGTGTGCGCCGATGTGCGGACGCACCTCTCCTGTGTGGATAGGTTCCATGAGTCTCCTCCGTAAACGGGATAAAAAAAGCGCCAAAGGGCGCGAGATTTTTTATTGTCGTGGGCGCGGTGCGCGGCAAAAGCCGTGCATGTCGAACCCATAGGAGAGGGCATTTCGGCAAGCGCCGGAAATCATAACGTCATGTTGGCGTCACGATTACCCCGATTTCTCAAAATGTGCAGATGCAGAGTAAAAAAAACGGGCGCTCGCAAGCGCCCGTTGATTCTTCTTAGACAACGCGTTTGGTCTTGCGTCTAATGCGCCCGACACGCGATATTTTTTAAGCTTGGTTTAAACGCTTTTGCGTGCGCGCGGCGTCCAGCTTTTTTGCAAACCGCTCGGATATCCGGCGGAAGCGCGTACTTCGCCTTGTGGCTTCGCACTTTTATTGTTGCTGTTGCGTGGTGCATCGGCGCGATTACCATTGGCTTCGCCTTTGCCATCGCCATTGCCTTCAAACCGTTTGGCGCGATCGCCATTGGTACGATCGCCGGCTCCACGAGTACGATCGCCATTCGTACGATCGCTCGGCCCACGACTACGATCGCCGTTCCCGCGAGCTGCTGCGGGGCGGTTGCCGGTGGCTGGACGCTTGTCAGTACTGAAACGCGGTTCCGCGGCGAACTGCGGGCGTTGCGGTACATCGGAGCGATTGCCATCGACGTCGCCGTTGTCGTCGAGACGCTTGGCGCGATCACCATTCGTACGCGCCGGGCGGTTACCGTCGGCTTCACGCTTTTCATTGTTGAAGCGCATTTCTGCAAACTGCGGACGTTGCGGTGCTTTGCGCTGTCCGCCTTCGGCGCGGCGATGCGCCGGCGTTTCGCCGGTGCGTGCGCGCGGACGCGGTGCGCGTTTGCGCGCGGGATGATCGCCAGGCGTATATTCTTTTGGACCGGCCACGCTGCGCGCGGGACGCGCTTCGGCGCTCGGCTCAATCATGATCGGTGTTCCCGGTGCGCTGCCACGTTCGAAACCCGCGACTACTTCACGCGGCATTTTGCGTTTCAGTACACGTTCGATGTCGCGCAACAAAGGTTCTTCGTCGCGCGCCACCAGCGAAATCGCTTCACCGGAAGAGCCTGCGCGACCCGTGCGACCGATACGGTGCACGTAATCTTCGGGAACATTCGGCAATTCGTAATTCACCACATGCGGCAATTCTTGAATGTCGATGCCGCGCGCGGCGATGTCCGTCGCGACGAGTACACGAACCGCGCCGCGTTTGAAATCGTTCAGTGCGCGGGTGCGAGCGCCCTGGCTCTTGTTGCCGTGGATTGCGTCGGCTTCGATGCCGCTCTTTTCCAATTGTTCGGCCAGACGATTGGCGCCATGCTTGGTGCGCATGAACACTAATACTTGTTGCCAGTTGCCTTCGGCGACGAGCTTGGTCAGCAATTCGCGTTTGCGCGCTTGATCGACGCTATACACGCGTTGCGATACCAATTCTGACTCGACATTGCGACGCGCGACTTCGATAACCGCGGGATTGCGCAGCAGACCGTTGGCGAGC
>DATEEW010000212.1:0-2727 GCA_035280965.1 Burkholderiales bacterium | reverse complement strand
GGCCAGAACCGTTGCATGCTTTTCTTCGACTGGTCTTGCCAGTACGACTACTTGGTTTGCGCGGCGAGGAACCAACGCGAATCCGTCCTCGGTCGCATTGATATCGGCGAACGTTCGAAGCAATGCGCGAAGCCGTCCCATTTCCACTCTTAATCGCGCGCGATACGATTCATCGGCGCGCTTTCCGCGGAATGCCAGCGCGACGAGCGTTTCTCTATTCACATCGGCGGGCCATGCTTCGCCAAGCGCGCGCGCAAGGGCGAACAACACCGGACGTGTGGCCAGCGAGATCGTTGTGCGGGCTTCATGGATGACATGACGGCACGCGTCTACAACGAGAGCCTTTGAAGCGAACAAGGCTTCAACCTCTTCGAGTAAAAGATGTCTCTCCTGGCCTCGCGCAACTAAACGTGCGGCCGGCGCTTTGAGTGCGAGAGAGGCATTTTCGACTTCCGCTGTCAGCGCGGGAATGCCTGCGTGATGTGCGGCGCGCTGGGCACGAGCCAGCGCCGTGTTCGCCGATTTCGTTTGCAGGCGTCGCATCGCGATTCCGGCAATCACCAACTCGTGCGCAGTTCTCAATGCAGGCGGTAAAGGTGCGGGATCGAGTTCCGGGAGTTTGCGTTCGGCCTCCTCAAGGCGGCCGATCAAAATGAGGCGTCGAATCTCGAGATGGCGCGCATGTGCTGCGTTCATCCGATCGCCGTGCGCTTCGAGCGTTGAGCGCGCGGCGTCCAGTGCTTTTGTCGGCCAGTGTAAGTCACGAGAGGCTAGCGCGATCTCCGCCTCGGCGACTACACATCGCGCTCGGGCTACGGCTTCCCTTGGGCCAAAGGCGCGCGCCGCGTTTCGCAGAAGCGCCTTTGCTCGAACCAAGTCGCCGAGCTGCGACATTGCAATGCCCCGAAGTGCGAGCGCGGGAGCGTCCTCGCGTAAGGCGATCCGGTTCAGCGCGGCAAGGGGATCGCCCGCCGCGAGCGCACGTCCCGCGGCCGTGATCAACGAATCCATTCGAATCCCGCCATGCTTTTATCATTCCCACACTTCGATGCCGCGATGCTAATCGATGTTCGTGATCTGCGCGGGGTGGGGGAGGTTATACGCGGGCTGGTTGAGATGCAATCAAGAGCACATAGGCTTAGAGGGTTTTCTCGGCTAAAACGAATCTACGCAGCAGTTTCTGCGTAACAGCGAACTCGATTCAATTCCCATGAAAGGACTGGTCATGAAGATTTTCTCGATAGCCGTGTTCTCGTTTATCGCGTTCTTTTTCTCCACCGTATATGCCGAACCCGCGCCCAAAATGTCGGGTGGCATGCTGGTTAACGGCACCGGCATGACGCTATACACCTTCGACAATGACCCTTCCGGTTCGGGGAAAAGCGCGTGCAACAGCCAATGCGCCGCGCTGTGGCCGCCGGTCATGGCATCGGATAGCGATAAAGCGCAGGGCGATTACAGCATCGTGACGCGAGACGACCGCAGCAAGCAATGGGCGTACAAAGGCAAGCCTCTTTATACCTATGCTGGCGACAAGAAACCCGGCGATACGGCGGGCGACAACGTCAAAGAGGTCTGGCATATCGCCAAATAGCGCGGCGGCGAAAGATCGTGCCCGCTCATCCTCAAACAGCCACGCGCATAGGATTCATGATTGCCCTAGACGGGGCCGATGCGGCATCGGTCCCGTCTAGCGATGAGCGCGTCCTTAAGTTACTTGAGGGTCAACTTGTTCTGCACCGATTTGACGTCGCTGACCTTGCGCGCGAGCTCCACTGCCTTATTGATTGCAGCTTGGCTCTCGACCTTGCCACTCAGGGTCACGACTTTACGGAAGGTATCGACGTCGATTTGATAGGCCTTCACCAGGGCGTCGCCGGCGAATGCCGCGTTGACTTGTGTGGTGATGGCGGCATCCTCGGTGACTTCCGCTGCGTTGCGCGTAGTCGGCGTAGATTCGCAGGCAGCGAAAGAGGCCAATGCAAAGGCCATGAACACGGCCGAAAGGTACTTCCCAAAACGTTGTTTCATGTTATCTCCTCGGGTTGAAAAATGTTGTGCTTAGGGTGCACTTAGAGATATGGCATTTTTCGGTCCTGCCCGCCCGGCGGGTAGCAGCGACTAGGCAAAGCGCTAGGCAGTACGGGTGGTAGTTGTGACCAAGAATCTATGGTCTGCTAGAGGGGAAATTGCTTAGAGGGATCAGCTATGCCGACGAGTGCAGACGTTCTGTGGTTCAAACAGCAATTCCAAGCGCAGATTGAACCGGCACTCGCCGGGACGCCGCTGAGCGTCGATATGATCGTCGCGCTCGCTTGCCAGGAGACCGGCCATATCTGGCCGGTGCTGCGAAAAAAAGGGATGAGCGTGCCGCGGATTCTCGCCCTTTGCGTGGGCGACACCATCGACGCCAACGCGAGCGGCGGGGGTCGCCGCGCATTCCCACAAACTAAGTCGGCGTTAATCGAAAAGCCGAATGGGGAGGCGATGTTCGACATCGCACGGCAAGCGCTGGTCGATATGGCGAAACACGTCAATGGTTACGCAGGCGCGGTCGCCAAGCCGAACAAGTTCTGCCACGGCTTTGGTCTGTTCCAGCTCGACCTGCAGTTCTTTCTGCAGGACCCGCAGTATTTTTTGCAGAAGCGCTACGAGCGCTTCGATCAAACACTAGGCAAGTGCGTGGCCGAGCTGAAAAACGCGCTGCGAAAACTGGATTTACAGCAG
>DATEEW010000211.1:0-4257 GCA_035280965.1 Burkholderiales bacterium | reverse complement strand
GGTCCAATCTCAGTCTGGCCTGGGCTGACGATCCGCTCGCCTGTTTCAAGGAATGGCACCGCGTTCTGCGGGTGGGCGGATTGGTGATGTTTACAACCTACGGCCCCGACACGCTGAAGGAATTGCGGTTTGCGTTCGCAGAGGACCCGTTTCCCCATGTGCATCCTTTTATCGATATGCACGATCTGGGCGACATGATGGTGGCGAGCGGTTTTGCCGAACCGGTCATGGATATGGAAATGCTGACGCTCACCTACGGCGATGTTCCGGCCATGCTAGGCGAATTGCGTGCCACCGGACAAGTCAACGCGCATTGCGGCCGCCGTCGCGCGCTGACCGCGAAAGGCCGCTGGGCGCAAATGACGACGCGCTATGCCGCCATGGCGCGAGAAGGCCGTATTCCGGCCACCTTCGAAATCGTCTACGGCCACGCGTGGAAGCCGGCGCCGCGCGAAATTGCGGATGGACGCCGGATTATCGAATTCAAAACACGCCCGGGCGCGCACGAGTAAAAAACCGAGCACGGTGGTCGGATGATGTTTTTACGCACAAAAACGCCCGGAAATGGGTCAGCGGAACGATTTTGCAGAGCGGAAAACTTGATGCCTGTCTGTGCGTTGTGCTAATTTACCGCGCCTTCGACGCGGGTACATCCGCGTTCGTCTAGCTGTTCTTCCGGCCAGGACGATGCGCGTATCAAAAGGTAGATTTTGGGTAGTTTTGGGCAGTGTCATAGCCCGGCTGCCTCGCGCAACGGCTCCGTCTCGCCGCATCAGCTCGCGGCATACGTGAAGTAGCAATGGATTAAGAACGATCGGAAAACGAGGAATACATGACTATCAAGTCGCGACTTCTGTCGGCAGCCGGCTTAGCGCTCGCGCTGTTCACGGGGCTGGCCTGTGCGGTGCCCGTGCAGCCCAACTATCACGATTTTCAACCGCCGGTTACCCCGGTCGCACGCGAAATCTACGATCTGCACTACCTCATGCTGTGGATCTGTTTGGTGATTTTCGTGCTGGTCTTCTCAGTGATGTTCTACTCGATTTTCAAGCACCGCAAATCGGCGGGCCACAAGGCTGAGCAGTTCCACGAAAACACCACTGTCGAAATCATCTGGACACTGGTGCCTTTCCTCATCCTCATTGGGATGGCTTGGCCCGCGACCAAGACCGTGCTGCAGCTTAAAGACACCGGCGTCGCCGACCTGACCATCAAAGCGACCGGTTATCAGTGGAAATGGGGTTACGACTACCTCAAGGGCGAGGGCGAAGGCATCAGCTTCCTCGCCAACCTGTCCACACCCCATGACCAGATTTACGGCGATGCACCGCGCAACGAACATTACCTGCTCGAAACTGACAACAACGTGGTTGTGCCGGTCAATAAGAAAGTGCGCATCATCACCACGGCCAACGACGTGATCCATGCCTGGGGCGTGCCCGCGCTGGGCGTCAAACAGGATGCGATTCCCGGCTTCGTGCGCGACACTTGGTTCAAGGCCGAGAAGGAAGGCATCTATCGCGGCCAGTGCGTCGAACTCTGCGGCAAGGACCATGGCTTTATGCCGATCGTGGTCGAAGTGGTTTCGCAGGAGAAGTACAGCGCCTGGGTTGCCGATCAGCGCAAAAAATTGGCGAGCGCGCAGTAAGCGCCTCGCACAGATAGATAAAAGCTAGGAGCAGACTATGAGCGCAGTCGACACCCACGGCCACGCACACGATCACCACGGCGATGATCACCACGATCATCACCATCCCACCGGCATCATGCGATGGATCAAGACCACCAACCACAAAGATATCGGCACGCTGTATCTGTGGTTCAGCTTCACCATGTTCCTGACCGGCGGCTTGCTGGCACTGGGCATCCGTGCAGAATTGTTCATGCCCGGCATGCAGGTGTGGAACCCGGAGTTCTTCAACCAGCTCACCACCATGCACGGCGTCATCATGGTGTTCGGCGCGATCATGCCGGCGTTCGTTGGTTTCGCGAACTGGCAGATCCCGATGATGATCGGCGCGCCCGATATGGCGTTTGCGCGCATGAACAACTGGAGTTTCTGGTTGTTGCCCGCCGCCGCATCGCTGCTGATCATCAGCTTCTTCGTGCCCGGCGGCGCGACCGCCGCAGGCTGGACGCTGTATGCGCCGCTCTCGACCCAGATGGGTCCCGGCATGGACTTGGCGATTTTCGCGCTGCACATCATGGGCGCGTCCTCGATCATGGGCTCCATCAACATCGTCGTTACGGTGCTGAACATGCGCGCGCCCGGCATGACGCTGATGAAAATGCCGCTGTTCGTGTGGACCTGGCTGATCACCGCCTATTTGCTGATCGCCGTGATGCCCGTGCTGGCCGGCGCGATCACCATGACGCTGACCGACCGCCACTTCGGTACTTCGTTCTTCAACGCCGCCGGCGGCGGTGATCCCGTGATGTATCAGCACATTTTCTGGTTCTTCGGTCACCCCGAGGTGTACATCATGATTCTGCCGGCCTTCGGCATCGTGTCGCAGGTCATTCCCGCCTTCGCGCGCAAGCCGCTGTTCGGTTACAGCTCGATGGTGTACGCGACTTCGTCCATTGCGATCCTGTCCTTCATTGTCTGGGCGCACCACATGTTCACCGTGGGCATGCCCGCCACAGGTGTGCTGTTCTTTATGTACGCCACCGTGCTGATCGCGGTTCCCACGGGCGTTAAAGTGTTCAACTGGCTCGCCACGATGTGGAAGGGCTCGATGACGTTCGAGACGCCAATGCTTTTCGCGATCGGCTTCCTGTTCGTATTTTCGCTGGGCGGCTTCACCGGTCTGATTCTCGCGATCGCACCGGTCGACATCCAGTTCCAGGACACGTACTACGTCGTCGCGCACTTCCACTATGTGCTCGTGGCCGGCTCGCTGTTCGCCATGTTCGCCGGGGTGTACTTCTGGATTCCGAAATGGACTGGCCGCATGTATGACGAGACACTCGGCAAATGGCATTTCTGGCTGTCGCTGATTTTCTTCAATGTCACCTTTTTCCCCATGCACTTCTTGGGCATGGCAGGCATGCCGCGCCGCATTCCCGATTACGCGCCGCAATTCGCCGACTACAACATGCTGGCTTCGATTGGCGGCTTCGGTTTCGGCCTGTCGCAGCTGCTGTTCCTGTACATCGTGCTGAAGAATGTACGCGGTCATGGTGAAGTGGCTCCGGCTCGTCCCTGGGAGGGCGCCGATACGCTCGAGTGGACGCATCTGCCTTCGCCTGCGCCGTATCACACATTTGAACAACCGCCTGTCGTCAAATAAGGCAGGACGCAGTTTTAGTAAATGCACAGGGAATGAATCGAGCGAGATGATGGCGGTACCAAAAAATACGAAGACCGCCCTCTTTCTGCTCCTGATTGTCGCGCTGTTCTTCGGAGCGGTGGTGGCGAAGTACTGGCACTAGATGACGGAGCACGACAAAGCCAAGCGTGAAAACGCGCGGCTGATGAAAAAACTGATTGTCATCGCGGTAGGAATGTTCGTATTCGGCGTTTTCATTTTGCCGCCGTTCTACGAAAAGATTTGTGAATTGACGGGTATTCGTGCCGTGCTGAAAAAGGCCGGGGAACCGCTCAACACGCAGATCGACAATTCCCGCACCGTGGTGATCGAGTTCGATGCGAATACGCGCGGGCTGCCCTGGGAATTTAAGCCGAAGCAGCGATCGCTGGAGGTGCATCCCGGCCAACTGGCGACGGTGATGTACGAAGTGAGGAATACGCAGGACCGTCCGGTGACGGGACAGGCGGTCCCCAGTTTTGGTCCGCAGGTGGCGGGGCTGCATTTCTTGAAAATGGAATGCTTCTGTTTCACCCAGCAGACGCTGGGGCCGGGCGAAGTGCGGGATATGCCGGTAGTGTTCGTAGTCGATCACACGCTGCCGGAAGATGTAGCGACGATTACCTTGTCCTACACCTTCTGGGAAGTGAAGAAGACGGCGGAGCGATGAGCGATCCGGCGGAAGAGCCCGCAGTGAAAAAGGCGGGAGTGCTGGCGGTAGCGAAGACGGTGTTCTGGTCTTTCTTCGGTATCCGGCGGCGCAAGGAACATGAGCAGGACATAGCGCGCCTGACGCTGAAGCAGGTGGTGATTGCGGGAATCGTGGGCGGCGTGCTGTTCGTGCTCACATTGGTTTTGATTGTGCGTCTGGTGATCAGCCAGGCGGCAGCTTGAGTTAGTTATAGGGAGAAGACATGGTTCTCAACACTGCGGCGAAATACTACGT
>DATEEW010000210.1:0-4335 GCA_035280965.1 Burkholderiales bacterium | reverse complement strand
GTTAATGACCAGAATGAACAAGCCCAAAGTGAGAACGGTAACGGGCAACGTGAGCAGTACGAGGATGGGCCGGATCACCGCATTTACAAGCCCGAGCACCAGCGCCACGATAAGCGCGGTGTAGAAATTGCTGATTTGAATCGAGTTCAGCACATAAGGTAGCGCCAACAACGCCAAGGCGTTGATCAACCAACTCAGCAGCAATCGTGTCATGCGTTTCCCCTATCGTATGGCGTTGAGATTGCGAACGGGAGCGGCCTTAGGACTGAGCCAGCCGCTGAGTTGTTCTTCGGCAATGCGTCCCAATGCAGCGATCCAATCTTCGCGATCGTTGAGGCAGGGAATGGCGTGAAATTCTCTGCCTCCGGCTTGAAGAAAGATGGCCTTGCCTTCGAGTGCCATTTCTTCCAGTGTTTCGAGGCAGTCGGCAACAAAGCCGGGACAGACGACATCGACGCGCGGCATGCGCTGACGTCCCAGTTGCTCGAGCGTGGCCGCCGTATACGGCTGCAGCCATTCCGCGCGGCCGAAGCGCGATTGAAAAGTTAATTGCCATTGTCCGGGCTGCAATTCCAATTCATCGGCAAGCAGTGTCGCCGTCCGTTCGCATTGACGAGAGTAAGGATCGCCGCGAGCTTGCGTAAAACGCGGTAGCCCATGAAAACTCATCAGCAATTTGTCGGGACGTCCATGTTGCTTCCAATAGGCGCGGATGTTGTTTCCCAGCGCTTCAATATAAGCCGGGTGATCGTAGAAATGCTTCAAGAAGCGGAAGCCGGGCACGTTACGTTGTTTAGCGGACCAAGTGGCGATGACGTCGAACACCGTCGCTGTCGTACTTGCCGAATATTGCGGATAAAGCGGTAGCACGATGATGCGCTCGCAACCTTCCGCCCTGAGATCGTCCAGCGCTTCGATAATGGAAGGGCGCCCATAACGCATCGCGTAACGGACTGCGAGCGCATTGCTCCCGTAATGTTCGCCTAGCAGGCCTTTCAATAATTGCGTTTGGCGCTGCGTGAATACCCGTAGAGGCGAACCCTCTGTGCGCCAGATCGTTGCATATTTTTCAGCCGATCGACGCGGTCGCGTGTTGAGCACGATTCCGTGCAGAATGGGTTTCCAAATCAGCCCCGGAATTTCCACCACGCGCGGATCTGAAAGAAATTCGCGCAAATAGCGCTTAACCGCTCGAGGCGTGGGTTCGTCGGGCGTCCCGAGGTTGACCAGCAACAAGGCTGGGCGGGTTTGTCCTTCTATCGGATCGACCGGTGGATCGGAGAGGTAACGCGACACGAGATGGACTCTATTTAGAAAGCGCGCTGGAAAGAAGCTTCGCCGTGATATCGACAATCGGAATCACGCGCTCATAAGCCATGCGCGTGGGGCCGATTACGCCGACCGTGCCGATCACCTGGCCGTCGACTTCGTAAGGTGCGGTGACAACACTGCATTCGTCCAGGGGGGCGATGCCGGATTCGCCGCCGATGAAAAGCTGCACGCCTTCCGCGCGGTGCGAATAGTCCAGGATCTGCATCAATTGGGTTTTCTGTTCGAACAGTTCGAATAGTTCGCGCAGGCGCGCCATATTCGAAGAAAGGTCTTGCGAGTCGAGCAAATTTCGCTCGCCCGAGACGACATAACGTTCGCTGCCGGCAGAGAGTGCTTCGCTGCCCGCTTCCAGCGCTGCCGTCATCAGAGCGGTCATGTCTTCACGCAATTGCTTCAATTCCTGATGCAGACGAGGCCGGATCTCTTCGAAACTAAGACCGGCATAGTTCTGATTCAGGAAATTCGCGGCGGAAACCAACTCCGAGGGCGTATAAGACCGCTCGCTGAACAGGATGCGGTTTTGAACATCACCTTCCGCGGTGACGATAATCAGCAGAATGCGTTTTTCCGATAAGGAAAGAAACTCGATATGGCGGAACGCGGGGGTGCTGCGGCGTTGCGCGACGACGATACCGGCAAAATGCGTCAGCTCAGAGAGAATCTGGGAAGCCGAATTGATCAGCCGCTGCGGTTGGTCGGGCAACAGGTTGCCCTCAAGCTGGCCGAGATCGACGCGGTCAAGTTGTTTGACAGTGAGCAGGGTATCGACAAAGAAGCGATAACCGCGTGCAGTGGGAATGCGGCCGGCCGAAGTGTGCGGGCTGACGATGAAGCCCATTTCCTCCAGATCCGCCATCACATTGCGCACGGTGGCGGGCGAGAGCTCCAGTCCGGAGAATTTCGAAAGCGCGCGCGAGCCGACCGGTTCGCCTTCGGCGATATAACGCTCGACCAGCGTTTTAAGGAGGAATTGAGCGCGTTGATCTAGCATAAAAGGCATTTTACACGTGACTATGGTCGTGAGTCGCGGAACGCGGACTAGCGTCGGCAAAGCCACAAAATGTGACAACTGCCCCAGACTGGCGAAACCGGATTTCGATACAGATCGAGCGTAGGGGCCCTCCGTCCTCGCGTTGATCTTCGGTTCCGCTTGGTCAGTCAAGGCGCTTATGTTCTAATTTTGGGCATGTCGACCACTTTCAAGCGCATCGCCCTTATCGGCCGTTACAAAAGCCGGGATGTGGCCATTCCATTGACGCGCTTGGCGCGTTTTCTGATCGATCGTGGTTGCGAAGTCATAGTGGAAGAGGAGACCGCCGTCGAGTCGGAGGTCGATTCGTTCACCACTTTGGACTACACCGCAATCGGAGAGCAGGCCGATCTCGCGGTGGTTCTGGGGGGTGACGGAAGCATGCTGAGCGCGTGCCGCTCGCTCGCGCCCAGCGGAGTACCCGTCGTCGGCGTCAATCAGGGCCGCTTAGGTTTTCTTACCGATATCGCTTTCGGCTCCATGAACGAACAGATGGGCCAGATTCTGGACGGCAATTACACCGTCGAAGAACGGGCGCTGCTGGAACCGCGTGTCGCGCGGCAGGGGCAATCGGTGGAGACGCCGTTGGCGCTCAACGATGTGGTGGTCAGCAAAGGTTCCAGCGGCCGTTTGCTTGAAGTCATCGTGCACATCGACGGGCAGTTCGTCTACGACCAGCGCTCCGACGGGCTGATCATTGCGACTCCGACAGGCTCCACTGCCTATTCGCTATCCTCCGACGGGCCGATCATTCAGCCCAGTGTGGCCGGACTGGCCATCGTACCCATCTGTCCGCAGACGCTGTCGAATCGTCCCATCACTATTAGCGATAGCTCAATCATCGACATGACACTCAAGCGCGGCTCCGACGCGCGTCTGCATTCCGACGGTCAACCGCAATTCGACTTGATCGAAGGCGACCGCATCAACGTCCGTCGTTCCGAGCACACCGTGAAACTGATCCACCCGCCCGGTTATAGCTACTACGCCATGCTGCGCGAAAAGCTCCACTGGGGCGAAAGCCTGTTCTAATCCATCGTGCTGCTGCATTTAGCGATCCGCGACTTCACCATCGTCGACACTCTGGACTTGAGTTTCGCGTCGGGCTTCACTGCGCTTACGGGCGAGACCGGTGCCGGAAAATCAATTCTTATTGATGCCTTGGCCTTGGCGTTGGGCGAGCGTGCCGATGCAGGGACCGTCCGCAACGGCAGCGAGCGCGCCGAAATCAATGCCGAATTTGCGCTCGACGCGTTGCCTCTGGTCAAAACATGGTTGTGCGAAAACGAACTGGAAGGCGACGAGGACCGTCTGCTGTTAAGACGCGTGGTCGACAAGAGCGGCCGGTCGCGCGCTTTCATTAACGGCACGCCTGCGACCGTGCAGCAACTCGGCGTCGTCGGCGAACAACTGCTCGATATTCACGGACAACATGCGCATCAATCTTTGTTGAAAGGCGATGCGCAACGAAGCTTGATTGATACACATGCCGGTTTGCAGATCCAGGTCAAAACGGTCGCGCAAGCTTATGCCGCCTGGCAGCAATTGCGCCGCGCGCGCGCCGAGTTCGAAACGAATGCCGCCGCGCGTGAGGCCGAACGCGAACAAGTGCGTTGGCAAGTTGAAGAGTTGAATAAGCTCGCACCCAAGGCAGGCGAATGGGAAAACGTACAAGCGGAACAAAGTCGTCTTGCCCATGCCGCGAGTTTGATCGAAGGCGCACGCGCAGCGGTCGACTCGCTGAGTGAAGGTGAAGGGGCTGCCGACTCGATCGTCGGCAACGTCAGTGGAAAACTTGCGGCACTCGCTGCTTATGATGCTTCCCTTGAACCGATTGTCGCTTTGATCGATGGCGCGCAAGCGCAGTTGCAGGAAGCGGCGGCGGATTTGCGGCGCTATGGCGATCGTGTGGATTTAGATCCGGCGCGATTGGCCGATGCCGAAGCGCGAGTGGATGCCTTGCATAGTGCTGC
>DATEEW010000209.1:0-3328 GCA_035280965.1 Burkholderiales bacterium | reverse complement strand
GACCGTTCGGGAATTTCAGAATTAGAAAGCCCGGCCCTGTTTCCTGCTGAATTCCTTTGTCACTCGCCGGCTTCAGGTCCACGGTGGGTTTATCGGGCTGTAACCCAATGAACAGCGTTTGGCGATGCGCCTGCTGTGCTACATGCGCCAGTTCGTGCGCGAGCAAGGCTTTGCCGCGTTCGGTGTGCGGCGCATACGCGTCCCGATTGAAAACCAGGTGTGGACCGTAAGCGAAGGCGCGCGCGTTCAGAGATTGAGCCGCTGCGCGAGCGCGCTCGTCCGTATGTACACGTACCGCATCCAGCGAAACGCCCAAACGAGGCTCGAAGAAATTGCGCAAGTTATCTGAAAGCGCCGCGCCGCTTTTCGCGAGACGCGCCGACAGTTCTCCCCTGCTCGACGGCGGCGAGCGCTTCCGCGCGAATATCGCGCGCATCGCTGTATTCAACACCTGCGCCGCTATCAAATCGGCTTGCGTTTCCAACTCTGGCGTCGCGTACTCGCGCACTTGTTGCAAAAGCGCGCATAAGTCCGCATTGCCCATACGCTCCTGTAAAGAAGTGGCGATCGGCAGCATCGCCATTTCGACCGACGGTTGTTTGGTTTTGGCAGCGGGCGCTGGAGTATGAGCCTGGCTTTCTTTATTGCCGCTCATTGCAACCCCTTGCGTAAGCTGTTTGCATGCTCGGCGGCAGGGTCTAAAGTGGTTGCAGCGAGCTGCTGCATAGGTCTCTGATACACATCAGGACATTGACGTAAACATGCCCATGCGCACTTCGCTCGGCACGAACGTATGCAATGGCGCCAAATCCTTTCGGCGCGCATCGGGACGCCTATTTCAATCTTCATCTTCGTCGCCCGGCAGCGCGGGGCTCGCCGTCTTCACGGTCACCTTCTCTATCCGCGTCCCCCCTGGCACTCTGGCGAGCTGACGTGCAATCTGCCGACCGAGCGCGACATTCGTCTGCAGATCGAACAGCCAGATATTGCCCACTTCGTCCGCGCCCGTGAGCTGCAAATCGAGAACGTGATCGCCGGATTTCTTCTTCCACAGATCAAAGAATTTTCTCCAGCGTTGGGGATTGTAGTTAGGGGATTGCGGGCCGAATATGCGATGCGCCTGATCCAAAATCCGATATTTGTATTCGCCCGGCACGCTCACCGGCATACCCATATAAGAAGCGCCGACACCGCCGCTGACCACGGCGCGTGTACCGACCGTTTCCTCTTTTTTCGAAATTTTTCCGCGCTCCGCCAGATCGTTCAGGGCCGCTGCTTTGCGCCGAACGTCGTTGGCGTCCATGCCCTCCTCCACAACCAGCACGAGTTCGATGCCCTTGAGTCCCGATGGCGTCGCTATTGGCGCAGCCCCCGCACCTTGGGGGCCCGGTGGAAGCGCTGGAAGATCGGGAATCGGCGCAGCGCTCAGCAAAAACCGCGTGCGACCGCGCGTATCGGCCACCAATGTGTACCCACCCGAGCCGGTCACGGTGAATCCCTTGCTCCGGTAAACGTCGAGCATTTCGGCAAGTTCCGCTTTGGCCAAGGAAGGCTCATAGACGTAAGTATTCGAATCGCCTACCCGTACGATGCCGAAAGCGCTCTCCGGAGAGGGAAGCGCAGTCACTTCGTTCGTCTGCGGCGGAAAATTCCACGCCTTGGCTTCGGCCACGGCATCGTCGGCGAATTTTTCGACGATCGTCAACTCGTCGGCGTTGAGCGCGCCGCCATCCTTAAGGACTCGAGCGATGGCGCGTGTTTCTTCGATGGCCTCGATACGCTGCGTTCGAATCGACTCGGCTGCGGCTTTGTCAGCTTTGCCGCGCGAGGCGGTGTCGTTCGCATACTTGAACAAGGATTCGTTCTTGGCGTTGATCTCCGCGATCCGCTGCCGAGCTGCCTTCTCCAACAACGGTTTGCTCACCAGATTGTTGAAGCTCTTGTGGATCACAGCGAGCACGACGTAGGTGGCAGCCGTCTGCACGAGGAAGGCAGCCATGTCCGGGGGCCATTGACCTTTCTCGATTTTGTGAATTGTGGCGGATACCCCTGCCACACCACCGAAGCCCACCATATGACCGAAGAACAATTGCCGGAAGGGACTGCCTTGCGCAAGTCTGCCAAAGGGTTTGGCGAACGCGCCGACTATCTTCAGTGCGCCAAGAAAGATCAGATTGTTGGCTAAGGATTTCATCGCCTTGTCGGCGGTGATCTGCTTGCCCATGAAACCTTTTTGCATGCTCAGTTCGGCGGCAGTGAACACACCAATCTCGAACAGCGTGCCGACCGTCGAAATCGCCCGTGCGGTCCGCATGATCGCGACCACGCGGCTAAACGTGGCCAGTCGTACGGCAAGCGCCGCTCCTTGCGTGACCAACGCGGCGACGATGGTGATCGCTAAGCTCTTTAGAATGTCGATCTGAACGCGTTCCTTGATCTCCTTCGCCAGATCGTTGATCTGCTGCTCGTACACCTTGGTACGTTTGAGAAAGGCATCGTAGTTGTCGCTCCAGAAGATGTCCTGCAGCTCTTTACGCGTTGCGGCCAACTCCTTACCCACACGCTCCTGGAATTCCTCGCTGCCTGCATCCACCTCGATGAGTTTTTGGTGCAGGCTGAGATTGGCTGCGTAGAAATAGAACAGCGCGCTCCGTAGTCCGAACACCTTGGTGAACAATTCAAGGCGGGCGGCCTGCTCCAGATTCTCGCCCCAGCCAAACTTACGCTGATCAATGACCAGGGTCTGTCCGCTGGGGAGAGGCGTCTCGACGCGCTCGGCAAAACCTTCCGTCAGCGTCTTGTGATCTTGTTCAAGAATGTCGCGGACCCTGAAGAAGAAAAACTCATGCTTCAACGCCTTGTTGCCTTCGTAGGCCTGCTTGCCGTTTTCGAAGTACCCGGCGAATTCTTCGAAATGCTTCTTCATGCGTTCGGTCTTGCGCTTGGCCACCACGCGGTCGAAATTCTCGAAGCGTCCTTCCGCCTCTTTCAATCGAAGCGCGTACTCGTCGGCGATGCCGCCACCTCCCTGGAACGTTTCGTTGAACAAGGAAAGCCAATCCACCAGGGCCAAATGCCGCACTTCGAACAACGCGTCGCGTTCATCTACTATCAACCGTTTTTCCGGAAGACCTTGCGTGGTATCTGGAAATTCCTGATCGATGGCGTACACGAAGTCGTGCAAGGATTCCGTCATGGCCTCCAATCTCGCACCCGCATCCGCAGCCATCGTCACCGCCGTCGCAAATTCCAGCAGTTTGTCGGCCGCGTCCTTCGGATCTTCCCTGAGATAATAGTGTTCGTTCTCCTCGCGATTCTCGGCGGTGAA
>DATEEW010000208.1:0-5248 GCA_035280965.1 Burkholderiales bacterium | reverse complement strand
CGCTGGACAGAAGCGCGTCATTCACCATCAGTTGTACGACATAAGTGCCGAACTTGTCGGCCACGAAACTGGGATTGACCGCGCTCGGGTCGGACAGACTAGCCGCGCTGCCTGCGGGTTTGCTTTGAATATTCCAGAAATACGCTAAGGCGTTCCCGTCCGCATCCGAAGATTGGCTGCCATCCAAGACGGTACTCTGCCCAGTTTGAATGCTTTGATCCGGTCCGGCATTTGCGACCGGACGCGTGTTGGTGGTGGCGACGATAACCGAGTCGCTTGCGCTCAGCGCGCCATCGGAGACGGTCAGCTGAATTTGATAGCTGCCTGCCACATCGGCGTTGAAATCGGACGCGCTACTGGTGGCGTTCGTCAGCGCGGCCGACGAGCCGGTGGGGCGCACTTGGAATTGCCACAAAAAGCTCAGCGAATCGCCATCAGCATCGCTGGAGGCCGAACCGTTGAGAAACACTTGCGCCCCCAAGGCGACCGCCTGATCGGTACCCGCGTTCGCAATCGGCGCGACGTTAAGCGTGGAGACGATCACGCTATCGGCGACGCTGACTACTTTGCCGTCGTTAACGAGCAGACGAAATTCATAGCGGCCCGGCTTGTCGATCGTTAGTGTGGGGCTCACCACAATAGCGTTGGACAACGCCACCAAGCTTCCGGCCGGTTTACTGATCACGCTCCACAGATAAGTCAGCGGATCGGAATCCGGATCGTTGGAGGATGCTCCGTTGAGCGTGACCATCGCGCCTACCGTGACGTCTTGATCGGGCCCGGCATCGGCAACGGGCGCGCGGTTGGGAACAGGCATGGCACAACCCGGGCGCGAGCAGCGCAAGGTGCAGGCGCGCGAATCGTCCACTGCGATCAGTCCGTCGCCATTCGCGTCACGCACATCACCGACCGAGGCCGGCTTGCCGCGCGCAGCCAGAATTAAACTGATGTCGCTCTTGTCGATGTCTCCATCCCCGTCGACATCGCAAGTTATGGCCGAGGCACTCAGCGGCACCAACAGGAGGCCGGCGAGCAGGGAGAGCAAGCAGAACTTCTGAGCAAGAGTGTTTTTATTGGACATGGCGAAGCTCAACAAGAGGAGGAAGATTCGGCAAATGCGCGATTTGCCGTTCGAGGTAGAAGATCTACATGCGGCGTAGACGTCGACCGGCCAATGCGGCCAAAGCCGTGCCGGTCAAGATCAACGCGCCGGGCTCAGGTACCGCGTTGCTGCGCGGCGTGACGGTGATTTGTCCGGCGTTCGCTTGCACGTTTTGCAAGGCCAATGCGTCGGCGCCCACCAACATATTCAGTGGATCGGTGAAATCGAAAACCAGAGCGCTGGCGCCCACATCGAGGGTCGGAAACAGCAAGGTGCCCAGGCGGACGCTGTCGCCTTGCAACAGCGCCAAGTCGACATCGGAGAGAAAGCTGAGCAAGGCCAAATCCACCAGTCCGGGTGTAATGGACTCGAGGGACAGCGTTTCGGTCGTCCCGCCAAAGGCGCTCAGGTCGAAACTTAAACTGGGCAAGCCCAGAATCGAAGCATCATAAAGAATATCCAGATCGTAGGCGCTGACGATCTCGCCGTCGGCCGCCAATCCGGAGACCCACAGGTCGACGGCCACGGTGCCACCCAGGCTTTGCGTTGGGGACGAAGGGGTAAAGCTTAAAATCGCAGCCTGCGCCGAGGCCCCCCAGAAGAACAACAACACACCGAGGAAGAGCCGTCGCATTGCGCACATACACCAATCCTTCACGTAACCATTGGGAATGCCTGCCGCACAACAGCGACATAGCGGCGCGGGCAGACGCAACATGTATGCCACTGTCATAGCCCCTTGAATCAACGACGAACCCTCTCCGACATCATCAGCATCTCAACAAACGATGTAAGAAAATTCGACGCGACTCCGTCGTCAAGCGAAAGTCGATTTACCACGATGGACATTGCCGTGTCGTTCCCATGCCGGCGGATGCCAAACAGCGCGGCGATATTTTCGGCGGCTGGATCATGTCGCAGGTCGATATCGCGGGCGCCATCGTCGCAGCCGAGCGTACCAAGGGTGTGGTCGCGACTATCGCCGAGCAATCCTTCGTGTTTCGATCTCCGGTCTATATGGGCGATGTGCTCTCTCTATGCGGAAATCGAAAAGGTCGGCAAAACGTCGATCACCGTGAATGTCGAGGTCTACGCACAGCGCAATCCCGAAGATGTCGAAGTCGCGAAAGTCACCGAAGCGACCCTGACCTACGTCGCTATCGGTAAAGACAAGCGGCCGTCAGGTGCCCGGCGGCTAAGCGCTTCGCGCAAGGCGCGACGCTTGCAACCTTTGAAGACACCCGTTCTCTAAGAGTTGCATGACTGCATTAGTTGTTCAACGACTCGAAGGTTTGTACTGCCCGTCCGGCGATTTTTATATTGACCCCTGGCAGCCGGTGGAACGCGCGGTCATTACACACGCGCATAGCGACCACGCCCGTATCGGGAATGTACGTTACCTTGCCACTTACGAAAGTGAGCCAGTCATGCGAGCGCGCCTGGGCAATGTCGCCCTGCAAAGCCTCGCATATGGAGAAAGGATTCGCGTCGGTGACGCCATCCTTTCTCTGCATCCCGCTGGACATGTACTCGGCTCGGCGCAAGTACGCATCGAAGCCGCGGGCGAAATCTGGGTCGTATCGGGCGACTACAAGCTCGAAGCCGATACAACCTGCGTTCCTTTCGAGCCTGTGCGTTGCCATACCTTTATTACGGAATCGACATTCGGTCTACCCGTGTACCGCTGGCGTCCGCAAGCCGAAATCTTGGCGACCATCAACGAGTGGTGGGGCATGAATGCAGAGGCCGGCCGCGCGAGCGTGATTTTCGCTTACGCGTTCGGCAAGGCCCAGCGCATTCTCGCGGGTCTCGACGCAAATATCGGCCCCATCATTTGCCACGGCGCAGTGGAGATTTTGAATCGGGCATATCGAGAAGCGACAATTTCGTTGCCGCCAACGCGACAAGCAAACGATGTGGAGAAAAAAATGCTCGCACGCGCGCTCATAATCGCGCCGCCGTCCGCCCAATCGACGCCATGGTTGAAACGTTTCGGTCTCTATAGCGACGCCTTCGCGTCTGGATGGATGCGGCTGCGCGGTGCGCGGCGCCGGCGCGCGGTCGATCGCGGTTTTATTCTTTCCGACCACGCCGACTGGCCGGCATTGCAAAAGGCCATTCGCGAAAGTTGCGCAGAATGTGTGTACGTTACGCATGGATATGTGTCGGTGATGGTTCGTTGGCTGGAAGAACAAGGCTTATCTGCGCGAGCATTCGAAACACGCTATGGCGGCGAACTGGACGACAGCACGCAAAACGAAGTTGAGGCAACCACGGAATCTTCCGAGGAAGCGCCTCGATGAAATCCTTCGCATCGCTATATGCGGAGTTGGACACCACTAACTCCACTCGCGCAAAGCTCGAAGCGATGAAGCGCTATTTCGCGACTGTCGATGCGGCGGACGCCGCATGGGCGCTATATTTTTTGGCGGGCAATCGGCCGCGACAAGTGGTGCCGACGAAACAATTGCGTGCCTTGATTCTGGAAGCCGCAAGCATTCCAGACTGGTTGTTTGAAGAATGCTATCAAGCGGTGGGCGATTTAGCGGAAACCATTGCGCATCTTTTGCCAGATCCCGGTGTAGGCAGCGGATTGCCGCTAACGAAATGGGTCGAAGAGCGCTTGCTGCCTATGCGCGGAATGGAAGAGGCGATGTTGCGCGAGACCTTATTGCGCTATTGGTCGGAGTTGAACGATCCCCAGCGTTTCGCGTGGAATAAATTAATCACCGGCGCCTTTCGCGTCGGCGTGTCGAAAACCTTGGTCATTCGCGCCATCGCCGAAGTGGCCGGCCTTGATGCGAAAGTAGTCGCGGAGCGTCTGGCTGGCGATTGGCAGCCCGACGCCGAACATTTCAAGGCGCTAATCGCCGCGGAACATCGAGCAGGTTCGATTACACAGCCTTATCCCTTCTTCCTTGCGCATCCCCTCCAAGATGTCCCCGAGACTTTGGGCGATGTCGGTGGATGGCAAATCGAGTGGAAATGGGACGGCATCCGCGCGCAATTGATCAAACGCCAAGCGCAGGCTTTCATCTGGTCGCGAGGCGAAGAATTAATTACTGATCGTTTTCCGGAAATCGTACAAGCGGCGCAGACGCTTTCAGACGGCAGCGTGCTCGATGGCGAGATTCTGGCCTGGGACGTCGATAAACCTTTTCCATTCGCGCGATTGCAACGACGCATCGGACGCAAGACGCTTACGGCCAAAGTTTTAAGCGAGGCCCCCGCCGTTTTGCTTGCTTACGACTTACTGGAATACGAAGACGCCGATATCCGACAGTTTTCCCTGACGGAGCGGCGCAATCTGCTGGAAGAATTGGTCGAGCGCACCGGGCATCCAGCTTTACGTATCTCCCCCATGCTCGATGAAGGCGACTGGCGCAGCTATAGCCTTTTGCGCGAGCAATCGCGTGACCGCGGCGTCGAAGGTTTTATGCTGAAGCGAGGGAATTCAACCTATGGGGTGGGTCGTCCACGCGGAGATTGGTGGAAATGGAAAATCGATCCTTATAGGGTGGATGCGGTTCTGATTTATGCTCAACGCGGGCATGGCCGCCGTGCGAGCCTTTACACCGACTATACCTTTGCCTTGTGGCGAGGGGATCAACTGGTGCCGTTCGCCAAGGCATATTCGGGTTTGACCGATGAAGAGATCCGCGAAGTGGATGCCTTCATTCGAACACACACGCTGGAGAAATTCGGGCCGGTCCGCAGCGTCACGCCGCAATTGGTTTTCGAAATCGGCTTCGAGGCAATTCAGCGTTCGACGCGCCATAAGTCCGGTATCGCGGTACGGTTCCCCCGAATTTTGCGCAGACGTCCCGATAAGCGCATCGAGGAGGCAGACAGTCTCGAAACCTTGAACGCGATGGCTTCGTCCGGAGCCTAAGAGCTTGCCGCCCAAACATAGTCCCGCGAGACCTCGCAGACGCTGACCCGATAGTCTTCGAAAAAGCGCGCGCGTCCGGCTTCCTGCGCCGCCACATGCTCCGGATGCCGGCGCCAAGCGCCCAAAGTTTCATAGGATTCGAATTCGACAATCGCAACGGCTTCGCTATCTTCGGCGATGTAGTCTTTATACGATACGAAACCCGGCATTTGCGTCGCCAGTTCGTACATGCGCGCACCCAGCGCTTCGATTTC
>DATEEW010000207.1:0-11283 GCA_035280965.1 Burkholderiales bacterium | reverse complement strand
TGCTTTTTTTGGCAGTCGTTTTTTTAGCGGGCGCTGCTTTTTTGGCCGGCGTAAGTTTCTTAGCGGTGACTTTCTTGGTTGCCACTTTCTTCACCGCCTTGGATGCGGGTTGTTCCTCTACCTGGGCTTCGCTTCGCGCAGCGGCTTTGGCGGCCGTTTTCGCGGGCTTCTTGGCTTCGCGCGGCGCAAACTCGAAACCTATTTTTCCGTCCGGCTGTTTTACGAGGAAAGCTGAAAAAGGCCGACCTTTTTTGGAAATAAAACGGTGGAGCAAATCGGTCTTGCCCGTATTCAACAGCTTCGCCACTTGCTCGGCTTCAATCGATCGCTGAAGGATAATTTTGCCGGTGCGGAAGGTGCACGAGCGGCCCGGCCCTACAGCTTTTTCGCAGACATAAGCCAATTCGTGGTCGTATACATTCGCCCCGCATTTGGGGCATGTGCCTAAGGGCGTTTTGCCTGAGAAATCGATCGGTTCCGCAGTTGCGTCATCTTGCGCAGACTGACCGAAATCGAGTTCAGTAGTGTAGTCATCCTTCATTTTGACCATCGCGGCAAATGGCCGACCGAGTCGACTTCGGAAACCCTGTAAGGGGCCGATCGATCGCGTTTTAATCAGCTCTTCGATTTCCTTGTTTTCCATGCGGCGGCTGGCCACAATTTTCCAGAGCGAAAAATCGCAGGCTTCGCATTGGAATTTTTTGTAATTTTCGTGAATGGTGCCGCCACATTTAGGGCACTTTACGTCCAGCGTCGAAAGTGGTTCATCAATAGTGGTCGCGGTTTTGATCCGCTCGACCAAATCGCGGGTAGTTTCGACGATGTGATCCATGAACTCGGCGCGACGCAACTTGCCTTGTTCCATTTGTCGTAACTTGAACTCCCATGCGCCGGTCAGTTCAGGCGAACGCAATTCCGCGATTCCGAAACGCGATAACGCATAGAGCAGATCGAAGGCTTTTGCGGTGGGAACGAGTTCGCGTCCTTCACGATGCACATAGTCCTCGAAAATCAGACCTTCGATAATTGACGCGCGTGTGGCAGGGGTACCCAGACCCTTTTCGCTCATTGCTTCGCGCAGTTCCTCGTCATCAACGAGTTTGCCCGCGCCTTCCATCGCTGACAGCAGCGTAGCTTCGCTGTAACGCGCTGGAGGACGGGTTTGCAAAGCTTGAACTTCAATATCGTCGGTATTTACGCGATCGCCAACGACCGGCGCCAGGGTGGCGGCATCGGGTCCATCGATCTCTTTCCCGTATACCGCGCGCCAACCCGCATTGGTCATAACGCGTCCTTCGGTCTTGAACGGCTCTCCCTCGACGCGCGTGATCCGGGTGGTCACTTGATATTCAGCGGACGGATAGAAGACCGCGAGAAACCTTTTCGTGACCAAGTCATAAAGTTTGGCCTCTGCCTCGCTCAAGTTCTTGGGCAATTGCGTGGTGGGAATAATGGCGAAGTGGTCGGAAATCTTCTCGTTATTGAAAATGCGCTTGTTCGGCCGTACCCATCCTTCTTTCAGGACTTTGGCCGCGAATAAGCTGTAGTTGTTCGAATCCTTGAGCGCGTCGAGCGTCGCTTTTACCGTGCCGATATAGTCCTCTGGCAGGGCGCGCGCATCGGTACGCGGATAGGTGAGTACCTTGTGTTTTTCGTAGAGCGCCTGGGCAATCGATAATGTCGTGCGCGCGGAAAAACCGAAACGGCCGTTGGCCTCGCGCTGCAAGCTCGTCAAATCGTATAAAAGCGGCGGCGCTTCGGTGGTAGGTTTGGACTCTTCGTCGACCATACCGGGCTTGCCTAGACATTTCTTTTGAACTGTTTCAGCTTTGCGTTTATCCCAGAGCCGTTCGGCGCGTAGATCGGGATCATCCCCCTTGCGCTCGAAGGCTTCATCGAACCAGCGGCCTTTGTATTCGCCGCCTTTGCCGCTAAAGCTTGCGTGCAGTTCCCAGTAGTCACGCGCTTTGAAGGCTTTAATCTTTTGTTCGCGCTCGACCAGAACAGTCAAAGTAGGCGTTTGCACCCGTCCGACGGTGGTTTTATAGAAACCGCCATCTTTAGAATTGAACGCAGTCATGGCGCGCGTGCCATTGATGCCCACGAGCCAATCCGATTCCGAGCGGCAAGTCGCCGCATCGGCCAAGGGTTGCATCGATTCGCCTGAACGCAACTTTGCGAAGCCGTCGCGGATCGCCGGCTGGGTCATCGATTGCAGCCATAAGCGTCGAATCGGTTTTTTTGTAACGGCGTGCTGGACGATGTAACGGAAAATCAGTTCGCCCTCGCGGCCCGCGTCGCAAGCGTTGACCATACCCGTCACGTCCTTGCGCTTGATGAGCTTGGTCAGCAGCTTAAGACGATCCTCGGTGCGCTCGATCGGCTTTAGATCGAAGTGCGGCGGAATCACCGGTAGATTCGCGAACGACCATTTGCCGCGCTTGACTTCATATTGCTCCGGCGCGACCAGCTCAAGTAAATGGCCAATCGCCGAAGAAAGCACGTAGTGATCGTTCTCGAAATAATCGCCATGGCGCGTGAAGCCACCCAGCGCGCGGGCGATGTCGGCCGCGACGGATGGCTTTTCGGCGATGATGAGTTCTTTGCTCATGAAGCGATCAGAGGTATACGGCGGCGGCAAAGCGGCGAAGTGTAAGGACAAAGCGCCGCAGGAAGCAAGGCTGAATCGGCGGCACTTAAATTAATAAGCCCGCGAAGCGGGCTTTGGGAGCTAATGAACGTTGCGCGGTCCGCCTTCCGGCAACAGCTCTTCAAGAATCAACGTATCGACGTCCCCCCGACGAGCCCACAGCACCATTAAGACAATGACTTTTAGCTTGTCCAGGCCGACCACTTCATCGTCCAGGGCCATCGCGCGTTCCAAAATGGTTTCGCGCAACGTCGGCGTCAAAACGCGGGCGCTTTCCAGAAACACGACGAAACCACGGCCGGCGACCGAAATTTTCGTATTTTCTTCATTGGAGTAAGCGCGGAATGAAACGGTGTTATCGAACTCATCGCCGGGGACCGTGCTTGGAGATTGATTGAGTCCATTCAGCCAAGTCAGCGCTTCATGAATTTCTTCGTCTTCGAACCCGGCTGCCGTTAACTTGCGGGCTAGAGTGTCCTGATCCGGATAGGCATCGTAGTGATAAAAACTCTCGAACAAATAGACGAGGACGTCAAACATCGTGTGAGAACCGCTCCGTTTTAATAATCGGCAAGGCGTTTTCGCCCTGAGCTTTTCTCTATCGAAAGGACGCGTCGCTTGTGCGGCGAACTTTCAACTTAAACGCTGGTACTGACCCCCAGGCAACGCTTCTACCCTACCTTCCAGTTCCAGTTGTAACAGCATCGCCGATACGGTTTCCGGCGTCAAGCCGCTGCGTTGACATAGTGTATCGACGTTACACAATTCGTGACCCATGTGCTCGTATAAAGGATGCGAAGGCGCGTCGATTTTTTGTTTCGAGACAATGAGAAAGCCGGGCATCCTCAGTTCTTCCAGAATATCTTGAGCCGACTCGACGAGCTTCGCGCCTTGTTTGATCAGCGCATGGCATCCGCGCGACAAGGGTGAGTGAATCGATCCGGGAATGGCATAGATGTCGCGACCTTGTTCGGCGGCTTGGCGCGCGGTGATGAGCGAACCGCTTGATACAGCAGCCTCGACAACAAGGACGCCGCGCGACAAGCCGCTGATAATGCGATTGCGTTTCGGAAAATTATGGGTCGTCGGTGCGGCGCCAAGCGGAAACTCGCTGATCACGGCGCCATTCATTTCGATCGTTTCCTGCAAGGCGCGGTTCCGGCTCGGGTAGTGAACATCAATGCCTGTGCCGAGAATGGCGATAGTCGAGGCTTTCGTTTGCAAGGCGCCTTGATGGGCCGCGGCGTCAATTCCCAATGCGAGGCCGCTAATAATGGTGAAACCCGCTTCGCTTAATGCCAGCGCGAATTCCTGGGCATTGGCACGACCTTGAGCGGTGGCGTTACAGCTACCGACGATTGCGATCGCAGGTCGATTCAGCAGCGAAACATCCCCACTTACAAAAAGCAGGATCGGCGGATCGGATGTTTCCAACAGCGCTTGTGGATATTCGGGGTCGGCCAGCGTCAGCAAACGATGTCGCGGCTGAGAAAGCCAAGTCATCGAGGTCTCAACGGCTGCGTCGGTATCTTGCGAGTGGATCAGTTCGGCGGTTGCTTCGCCTACATGCTGCGCGAGAGCGGGACGGGACTGTTTGAAGACTTGTTCGGGTAGGCCGTAGGCCGCGAGTAGCTTGCGCTGTCCTCGCGGTCCCAGACCGCGAATGAGGCTAAGCCTCAGCCAGGCGGCAAGTTCGCTTTCGCGTTCCATGCCGCCTGTAGGCGTTAGGGATTGACGACCACGTCGTTTGCTCCAACCGGTCGCTGCGCTTGGACGATCAGCGCGTAGGACACATATTCGAATGTTCGGAAAACCATCACTAGTCCGAAGCGCTCTTCGGGAAGCACGACATCCTTCTTCTTCTTTTCACCCAAGTACCAATCGCCAGAGGTGCGATCATTTGGGAGCACCATTTTGCGATACAGCGCTAATACGGAACCGACTTCCAAGCCGTCCTTGCTACCTCGATTGATGGTCACAATCGAAAGCGGGCCGGTTTCGTGATACGCGCCATAGAGCGATTCAACCGCCGGATCGCGGAAGGAACCGTAGTATTCGCTGCGGGCGTCGGTATTACCTTCGTAGATCGAAACGACGCGGCCCTGAACCGGAACCAGGGGCGCGTGCGGCGCATAGTTGAACACCTTGGGCGGCGTCGCGGGCAACAGACGATCGCCCACGCTAATTTCGCGCTTGGCGGACATGATGCGCAAGGTGGCGGGTTCGCCGGTTTTGACTACGCGCGCAGTGCCCAGAAATATCGCTTCGTAACCCAGCATGCCGTGGGTTTCCGGATCGATAAGCGCCTGACCGTTACGATAAACATTCCAGGTGTCCGGGTCTTCCTCCGTAATGCCGGAAGCGTAGGCTAGATTGCCGGGTCCTAAATTGAAGCGGCCTTCCTGAGTGGCCGTAATGCGCGGCGCTATCTTGAAGTCACTACCGTCGGTGACGAGCGGTTGCGAAAGGAAAGGCTCGATGACTTTCGCCGGAATGGTGGGAATCGCCTCACCTGCTAGAAATTCTTCGCGGATGCAAGGCTTGAGTTTATTGCCCTCGATGGCCGCCTGCGAGGATTGGCCTTCGACGCGCACACAAGGCTCTTTATCCTTGCCGCCCATTGCAGCTGCTTTTGCTATCGCCGCTGCGTTTGCGTCGCTGCGTTCCAGCCGCAATTGTCCTGCGCTGCGATCGAGGACGATCACATCACCGGGATAAATCAAATGCGGGTTTTTAACCTGTTCTTGGTTTAAGCCCCACACCTCGGGCCAGCGCCAGGGGTCCTTGAGGAACTTCCCGGAGATACCCCAGAGCGTGTCGCCTTTGACCACGACATGGCGGTCGGGCGCATCGGTTTGTAGTTGAACGGGTTTGCTCTCTTGCGCGTACGCCAGGGGCGCACTCAGCGCCAGGGCGAGCAAAAGTGCTGTGCTAGACTTGAACATAGCCACCTCAATATGATCTAAGCCTTCTAAGGGCTTGATTTGACTTGTAGTGCGCGGAAGTCTAAAGGCTTTTCACAAACATCCACACTTAAATATTTCACGCAGCGGGAATTTATGGCGCTTTTAAACATCCTCAACTATCCGGACGAACGGCTGCACACCGTCGCCAAGCCGGTAGCCGTGGTGGATGATGAAATTCGCACGCTAATCCGGAATATGGCGGAGACCATGTATGCGGCGCCGGGCATCGGTTTGGCCGCGACACAGGTCGATGTACACAAATGCGTTATCGTTATCGACGCATCGGAAAGCAAAAACGATTTGCTGGTGCTCATTAATCCCGAGATCGTGTGGCGGGAGGGGACGCAGGAGTACGAAGAAGGCTGTCTTTCCGTTCCTGGAATCTACGATTTCGTGGAACGTTCGGAGAAGATTCGCGTGCGCTCCCTCGACACCGAGGGGCAGCCGTTTGAGCGTGAGGCCAGCGGGCTCCTCGCGGTGTGCATCCAGCATGAAATGGATCATCTGGAAGGCAAGGTTTTTGTCGAATATCTCTCGCGTCTGAAGCAAATGCGCATTCGCGCAAAAATGCTGAAACAGCAACGCAAAACCGCCTGAATCGGTTTCGATGCGTCTTATCTATGCCGGCACGCCAGACTTCGCCGTTCCGGCGCTCGAGACATTGATTGCTGCGGGTCATGACGTGCTGCTGGTATTGACCCAACCCGATCGACCTGCGGGCCGTGGCCTGCGGGCCGCGATTAGCCCTGTGAAGCATGCAGCCTTGCGTCACGGCATCGCGGTCTACCAATCGACTACATTGAGCACTGAGGCGGCGCGCGCACCATTGCGCGATGCGAATGCCGATGCGATGGTGGTGGCCGCTTATGGACTGATTCTGCCGCAAGCCGTGCTGGATCTTTCACGCCGCGGCGCGTTCAATATTCACGCTTCCCTATTGCCGCGCTGGCGCGGTGCGGCACCGATTCAACGCGCGATTCTCGCTGGTGATCGGGAAACCGGCGTATGCATTATGCGCATGGAAGCGGGGCTCGATACCGGGCCCGTCTTGTTGCGCGAGTCGATCGCGATCGAAGCGACCGATACCGGCGGTAGCGTGCACGATAAGTTATCGGCGCTGGGTGCCAAAATGATTGTTCCCGCCGTGAGCGCCTACGTTGCCGGCAGCTTGCAACCGCAACAGCAAAGCGCGGAGGGCGTCACTTATGCGTCCAAAATCGCCAAGGCAGAGGCGCGCGTCGATTGGACGCAATCGGCGGTCCATGTCGATCGACATTTACGGGCTTTCGATCCGATGCCGGGTTCAGTCAGCCGCATCGCGGACGTCGATTTAAAATTGTGGCGCGGACGGCCGATGGAAGCGGCCGGCGATGCCGCGCCGGGCACCATTTTGAGCGTGGACGAAAATGGCATCCTCGTCGCTTGTGGCAAAGGTGCGTTTTTACTTACCGAACTTCAGCGCCCCGGCGCTAAACGCTTGTCGGCGAAAGAGTTCCTGCGGGGCTTCAAAGTCGAGGTAGGCGAGCGTTTCGCCGGATCGAACGATTGAATTATTCTGCGACACGCCCATCTAAGAAGGCGTTAAGGATTCCTTAACGTTTAAAGAGGAAAACAATGATTGCGAATTGGCTCAAGACTGGAATTTTGCTGGCCGGTATTGTCGCGTTGTTCGGTGCGATCGGTGGCTTGATCGGCGGGCAGCAGGGCATGTTGATTGCGCTTGTGCTCGGCGGTGCGATGAATATTTTCGCCTACTGGTTCTCAGACAAAATGGTGTTGAAGCTTTACCGGGCTCGTGAAGTCGATGAAACATCGGCGCCCCAGTTCTACAACATGGTGAGAGAGCTGGCGCAGCGCGCGCAATTGCCTATGCCGCGCGTCTACCTCATTGACGAAGCGCAACCGAACGCGTTTGCAACAGGGCGCAACCCAGAGCACGCCGCAGTTGCAGCGACCACCGGTATTTTGCAAATGCTCACCGCACGCGAGTTGCGTGGGGTCATGGCGCATGAACTGGCGCACGTGAAGAATCGCGACATTCTGATTTCGACCATTTCGGCGACCATCGCCGGTGCGATTTCCACGCTCGCGCATTTTGGTATGTTTTTCGGTCACAGCAATAATCGCGAAGGCGGTGGCAATCCGATTCTCGCCATTGCCGTCATGATTTTGGCGCCTATTGCGGCGATGCTGATTCAATTCTCCATCTCGCGCACGCGAGAGTTTGGCGCTGACCAGGGTGGTGCGGAGATTTCGGGCGATCCGAATGCGCTGGCCGATGCATTGGGGAAAATCGAGCGGTACGCGCGCGGCTTGCCTATGCAAACGGCAGAGCAACATCCTGCCACCGCACAAATGATGATCATCAATCCGTTATCGGGTGGAGGTCTGCGAGGCTTGTTCAGCACGCATCCTTCGACCGAAGAGCGCATCATGCGACTGCGGGCTATGGTCTGATCTTTTCGGGAAGGAATACAAGCGCCGGTTCGCCGGCGCTTATTTTTTGGATGAACGCAACGCTATCAGAAAGCTTTATTCGCGCCAGCCATGTACTCGCGCGCGTTTACGCAGGAACGAGCCTGGCCGAATTCGGAGCGCTCGAACCGGCGGTGCAAGATTTGTGTCTTGGCACCCTGCGCGATTACGGTTATTTGGACGGAATTCTGAGCGAGCTGCTGCAAAGGCCCATCACCGACTTGGAAGTACGCGCTTTGCTGAATTGCGCAGTGCGCGAAATTCAGCGCGGCAAAGCCAACGAATATGCGGTGGTCAACGAAGCGGTAAATGCGTGTATGAAACTTGGCTATCCCGCCGCCAAGGGTCTGGTGAACGGCGTGCTCCGCAATTATCTCCGTCACCGCGTGGAAATCGAGGCGCGGGGGCCGCAAAGCGAAGCGGCGCAATGGCGGCACCCTCAATGGTGGGTCGATACCTTGCGCGCCGCCTATCCGGGACAGTGGCGCGAAATACTGGCGGCCGGGAATCAACATCCACCTATGAGTCTGCGTATCAATCGTCGTCGCACTACCGTCGAGGATTACGCTGCGCGCCTGAGTGAGATCGGCATAGAGGCACTAGCGCAAGGGGAAGTGGGGGTGGCGCTGGCAGCACCGCGGCCGGTGGCGCAACTACCGGGTTTTGCCGAGGGCGACGTGTCGGTGCAGGATTTGGCCGCGCAACGTGCCGCACCACTGCTCGATTTGCATGACGGTATGCGGGTGCTGGATGCCTGTGCCGCCCCTGGTGGAAAGGCTGCGCATATTCTAGAGTCGGCGGACGTGAACTTGCTCGCGCTGGATCGCGATCCGTTGCGTGCGCAGCGCATCGAAGACAATCTGCGGAGATTGAGTCTCCATGCGGAAATAAGGGTTACGGATGCTGCTGCACTTGGCGGCTGGTGGGACGGAAAAACTTTCGACCGGATACTATTGGACGCGCCCTGCACCGCATCCGGCGTCGTCCGCCGTCATCCCGATATTAAGTGGCTGCGCCGCGTCGACGATATCGGCCGCTTCGCCGGGCAGCAACGTGCCTTGCTGGATTCGCTTTGGCGCGTCCTCTCGCCTGGTGGTAAATTGCTTTATGTAACCTGTTCCGTCTTCCCCGCGGAGAACGCCTCGCAGGTGGACGCTTTTCTCTCCAGGCATGCGGATGCGCGGCGAATGGCAATTGCGGACGAACAGCTATTGCCCAACGGCCGGCATGACGGATTTTATTATGCGCTGCTGGTTAAGCAATCAGGTTGAAACAGCTGAAACAGCCTATGCAACAGGTGTTCATTCGATATGGCGTTCGGAGCGCCGTTTCCATGCGTAAATCGCACTACCTTTTCGTCGCGATGTTGATTTGGTCCGTGCTGACTGGTCTTGCGCGCGCGGACGAGATTCCGGTTCGCTATGCGCAATTGGAAGCGAGCGACGACGGTGGATACACGTTGTCGGCCGACTTTCAACTTGAATTGAGCGAACGCCTCGATAACGCTTTGAGTAAAGGGGTGCCGCTTCATTTCGTTTTTGAATTCATTTGCGAGCGGCCGCGTTGGTATTGGTTCAACAAAAGCGCGGCGAGCAAAAAACTTGAAGCAAAACTTTCTTTTCACGCACTGACCCGCAGTTATCGGCTAAGCATCGGCAGCAATCACCAAACCTTCGAAAGTGCCGACGAAGCGCTCACAGCCCTCGGAACCGTACGCGGCTGGCAAGTGCTTGCGCCGGGCGATCTTGAGCCCCTGAGCGCGTATACCGTAGGCGTTCGGCTTTCCCTCGACATCAACCAATTACCCAAGCCCTTTCAGGTGAGCGCACTTGCCAATCGGGAATGGACTTTGGCTTCGAATTGGGAGCGCTGGGGCTTTTCTACCGGGCCAAACGGGAAAATGGTGCGATGAAATATCTACTCATCGCCAGCGCGGCTCTGGGCGGCATTTTGCTTTTTCTACTCGCCGCGGCAAGCGCGGACACTTCCTTATTTGCGGGCCACTATTCGATTCTGCTCGTGTTCAATGCCGCTATTGCGCTGGCGTTGATCAGTCTTGTCGGATGGCAGCTATGGACCCTGCGGCGCGCACTAAAGGAACGCAAGTTCGGGTCCAAACTCACCCTGCGATTTTTGCTGATTTTTGCGCTAATGGCGGCCTTGCCTGGCGCGTTGGTATACACCGTATCGGTTCAGTTTTTAGCCAAGAGCATCGAGTCCTGGTTCAATGTGCGTGTCGACGCGGCCCTCGATGTTGGTCTGGATTTGGGTCGCTCTGTTTTGGACGACATGCTGAGCGACGTACGCCGCAGCGCCCGCAATATGGCACTTGAATTGAGTGATCTGCCTTTGCAACAACAAGGTGCCGAGTTGAATCGTTTGCGCGAACAGGCAGGCGTGAACGAAGCCTCCATCGTGACCACGGGCGGTGCGGTTCTCTATACCGCGAGCAGCACGTTGACTCAACTCGTTCCCGAACCACCTCCCGCGCATGTGCTGAGACAAGTCAAGGCTGATCGCGAATACGGTCGCATTGAAGCCGTGGGGGAGCGCGGTCTGCAGTCACGGGTGCTGATCCAACTGCCCGCATCCGGTTGGGGTGCGGAGGTGCATGTACTGCAACTGATCCAACCGGTTCCGGCCAGTGTCGCCGAAAGCGTGGAAACGGTGCAGGCGGCACAGCGGGATTACAAAGAACTATCTTTGCTGCGCACTGGGTTAAAGCGCATTTATATTTTGACGCTCACACTCGCGTTGTTGCTCGCACTATTCTCCGCTATTGCATTAGCGTTCATCTTGAGTCGTCGTTTGTCGATGCCGCTAGCCATTCTCGCCGAAGCCACCCATGCCGTCGCGCGTGGCGACTTCACTCGCCGGGCGAAAGTGACGAGTCGGGACGAGCTGGGCATCCTGACCAAATCATTCAACAGCATGACCGAGCAGTTGGATGAGGCGCGCACGCAAGCTGAACGGAACCAGCAGCAAGTGGAGAGCGCGAAGGCCTATCTTGAAAATATCTTGGGCAACCTATCGGCCGGAGTAATGACCTTCGATGAAGCGTTCCGACTGCAAATCGTAAACGCCGGCGCGACGACAATTTTGAACGAGCCTCTAGAGCGTGGACGCGCTTTGGCCGGTTCCTCCACGTTGCAGGATTTGGATAAATTGATCCGCACTGCTTTCGCCGAATCC
>DATEEW010000206.1:0-2738 GCA_035280965.1 Burkholderiales bacterium | reverse complement strand
ATTTACGAAGGCTCTTGTTCCACCTTGAGGCCCTCGCAGGAGACGGTGGACTACTTCGCGGGCGATGTGGTGGCCCTAGGACTTGCGCGCATCGAGGCGCACTACTTCAAGCACGACATTTTCCTGCCGCTCAATTCGCTATTAGAGAATGCGCATCGTTTGCGCGACATTCCAGGCGTCATTGTTCAGGGCCGATACGACGCTGTTTGTCCCACCGTCAGCGCCCACGAACTCAAGGCCGCCTGGCCTGAAGCGCAATATATTGTCATCTCCGACGCTGGCCATTCGGCGTGGGAGCCGGGCATTTGCACTGCCCTGGTTATTGCGCTGGAAGAATTCAAAACGCGGCTGGCCTAGTCGTTCAAGACGCGCCTTCCAACACCGGGTCTATCGGCTTGCGCTCCTTGAATATTTTTTTCCGTGTCCGTGTTCGTGTCCGTTTAGGCGAGGGGCGGTAGCTTTCTTCGATCTGAAGCGCTCGAAGCTTCAATTGAGCGATCAATTCCTGATCGACGTCGGACAATTTTCGGTCCGCACGGTAAGCAAGCTGCCACTGCCTGCGTATCGGCAAGCCTTCGATGGGCAAAGGCGCCAGCGCCTGATGGCGTGGTTTTGGACCGACGGCATATTGAGAAAGCAGCGCGATGCCGAAGCCGGCCACGACCACACGCTTGATGGAATCATCGTCGTCCATCTCCATCCGTATATTGGGTTTGCAGTCGTGCTCGGCGTAAAAGGTTTCGACCGCGTCGCGGATTCCCGAACCGTGCTCGCGCAGAATCAAAGGTTCGCGCGCAATATCCGCAAAACGCAGATGGCGCCGCTTCGCATAGGGATGTACCACTGAGGCGTAGAAATGCAGTTCGTCCTGCTGCAACGGTTGCGTGCAGACCTCCACTCCCTGGGGCGGAGATACGAAAATGTAAAAATCGTCCGCGCCCGCCTTCAAGCGATCCAACAGCTTGGCCCGATTGGCTACTACCAGTGATATCGGAATATGCGGATGCTGCGTGCAAAAAGGATCGAGCAACGTTGGGGCGATCGACTCCGCTGAAGTCGATACCGCGATCCTCAAGACAGTTTCCGGCGGTACCGCGCGTAGTTCGGTCAATTGTTCGTCCAGGCCCGCAAAAGACTGGAAGAACGCTTGGCAAAATTCGTAGCTCACCAAGCCGGCGGGCGTAAGCTTGATTTTCGGAAAAGTGGATTCGAACAGACAAACGCCCAGCGTTTCTCCGAGCCTCTTCACCAACAGGGAAACGGTGGGCTGCGCCATATGCAGTGCTTCGGCAGCGCGAGTGAAACTTCCAAATCGCACGACCGCTTCGAAGGCGGCAAGCTGCGTGAGCATGCCGTGACGCACATAGCGTCGCAACCGACGGTCGAACATTGCAAACGTTCCTTTAAAAAAGTCGCAAGCAAAACAGCCACCATTCACCGCGCGCAAGCTGTACAAACAGCTTGCGACACGACAAAGGTCTCGCTTGCAAGAACGCCAGAAGAACGTTCGACTGCAGAGCAGGGCCGGGGACCGTGGTCGCCGAATTGACGACCCTGCTGCTTACGCTACTCCCCTTTGAGGGACCGCATCGGACTCTAATTACAGCACGTTGCGAACCATATGCAAGTGAAATGCGAAAGTTATTGCAAATCGCAATACCGTGTATTGCAAAGCTTCATTTCACACCGCGCGCCGCGGCGCGCATGATCTTTCCAACCCGCAGCGTGTGACGGGGACAGTCAAGGGGGAGTAGCTCCGGGCTCAATACCCGCGCGATGATCGCCAGTTCGAGACGCAAGTCTCCGGTTGTCGCAACGCCTCAAGCGCGAGCGAGACCTTTGCCGGATTGGCAAAGGTCGCGGATCGTGCCCGTTCGGTTGTTCATGGAATCCGCCGAATGAGAGAAGCGTATGGAAATACTGTTTAGTCCGGGGTTTTTGTCCGCGCTTGCCGCGATCGTGCTGATCGACTTGGTACTCGCGGGCGACAACGCCATCGTCATCGCACTCGCCGCGCATAATCTGCCTCCCCACTTGCAAAAGCGCGCCATCTTGTGGGGAACCTTCGGTGCTATCGCGGTCCGCGCCACCATGACGTTAGTCGTCGTCTGGCTATTCAAAGTTCCCGGATTGATGCTGGCGGGCGGCTTACTGCTCATCTGGATCGCCTGGAAGTTGGTCGCTCCTGCCGAGCACGATCCGCACGATCAAATCAAACCTGCGGCCGGTTTCTGGAGTGCGATGAAAACCATCGTGATCGCCGATGCGGTTATGGGTCTCGACAACGTTCTCGCAGTGGCGGGCGCCTCGCACGGTAGTTTTCTGCTGGTCGTTCTGGGCTTGTTGATCAGCATTCCCATCGTGATCTGGGGCTCTCAACTAGTGCTCAGGTGGATAGAACGCTTCCCCGCCATCGTCTATATCGGCGCGGCGGTATTGGCGTGGACGGCGGTGAAGATGATCAGCAGCGAAACGTTGGTTCAGCAATATCTGAGCGGGAATGTCTTTATGACCGCATTGTCATACATGGTGGGTATCGGCGGTGTGGTGGGCCTCGGTTACTTGCGCAATCGTCAGCGAGTGCGAGTGGTCGAGAATGTCTGAAGGAACTAAAGGAAGGAAAGATCATGTTCAAAATACTTGTTCCGGTAAATGGTTCCGCATGCTCACTCGTGGCCGTGGACGAGGCAATCCGGACCGCTCGATCGCAAGGCGATGCAACGATTCAACTCGTCAAT
>DATEEW010000205.1:0-2275 GCA_035280965.1 Burkholderiales bacterium | reverse complement strand
TGCGCCGGAACCGCGAATGTCAGCATGCCGCAAAGCAGCCCGCGCGAGTGAAAGACACGGGAAAGACTTTTTGCTGATGCGGGGCGTCGGGACACTGGCAGTTCTATTTATAGTTTTGAGGATGGGCTTGCAATGAAACCCCCTCAGGTTTTCGTTGCGCGCCCGTAACCGTAGTAGCCGTAATACTGGCCTACATCGGAACGCGGCGCCTTGTTCAGCATCGTCATCACAACCGGACATGCTTCCAATTGGGAGAGCGCCTGCTTCAATGAGTTATGCGTCGTGGTTTCGGCTTCCACCACGACCACGATCTGACCCATATGACTGGCCAGGACGCGCGATTCAGTCGTGGGAAGCAGCGGCGGTGAATCGAAAATCAACACCCTGTCCTTATAACGCGCAGCCATTTCGCTGACCATATCGGCCATCGCGGTACTAGCGAGCAATTCGGTGGCGCGTTGATGTGGAGTACCGGCGGGCAAAATCGAAAGCTTGGGCACATTCGTGCGCAGAATGACGTCGCCTAAGTTTAGATGGTCCGTCAGCACATCCATCAATCCCTTGGCCGGCGGCAACCCCATCAACTTGAGCTGGGTCGGGTTCGCGACGTCCGCATCAATCAACAGGACGGTGCTGTCCTGTTCCATCGCAATACTCATGGCCAAGTTCAAGGCGCTGAAACTTTTACCTTCGCCGGGCATTGCGCTGCTGATCATGAGCAGATTGCCTTTACGAACGGCGTTCTGACCGTGGGCATTCGCAAGCAAGGGGCGCTTAACAACACGAAACTCATTCGCGATCGGGGAATGCGGGGCTTCTTGCGTAACGAAACCCATCGCAGCCAGGCGAGCAAGATCGAGTTCGACCAAACGCGCACGCGGATCGATCATGGGTGCTGCGCTCAGCTCAACCGATCGCTCTACAGCGGCAGCGGTCGGCGCGACATTTTCGCGTTCGGCAAGTTTTGCGGCCACGCGCTCGGGCGTAGAGATCGTCGGAGCGGGCGCGGGGGCCATTTTTTGCTCCGGCACATCGGGAATTTCAACCCCTGTCCGTTTCAGTTCTTCCAGCCGTTTCGCGGCCTGTTCGATCAAGCTCATAGACCGCCTCTCAAAAACTCGGACCGGCGAAGGTCAACAGCAACAGGGCTGCGCCGTACAACGCCACCAGCCCGGCGACACCGCCTGCAAACAAAGTAATGCTGCGGCGACGCTTCCGCGTAACAGCCGGCGTAAGCAGCATCGAGACCGTACCCAGTACCGGTCGTTGCGCCACCTCGCGCAAGCTGCGTGCGTCATGGAAAGTGGGCGAGACCTGACTGACGACAAAGCTGACGAACACCCCGCCTCCCAGTGCGACAAGGAGGATGAGCGGAAGGATCAGCAACCGATTGGGCGCTACCGGATTCGGCGATACGGCAGGCGGATCAATAATACGGAAATCCGCCATGCTCGCCGCTTCGTCCATTTCACCGGCGAGAGAGGCCGACTCGCGCCGCCCCAGCAGGCTTTCGTAATTGCGTTTATTCACGTCGTAATCGCGATTCAGTTGCGCGTACTCCGCTTCGATTTGGGGACGCGATTGACCGGCGCCTTTCAGACGTTCGTAGCGGGCTTCCAAATCGTTGGCGCGGGTCCGCAGCGAAGCGACGTTGGCTTCCGCCTCGGCGAGAGATACTTTGATTTGTTGAAATACCGGGTTGGAATTGGCGAGTGATCGACCCGCGCTGCCGTCAGCCTTGCGGCGCTCGGCCAGTTCGGCCAACTCTTTTTTCTTCTGCGCTTCCAACCCGTCGATGACGCGGCGCGTACCGACAACGTCAGGGTGATTGTCGGTATAAACGCGAAGCAACTCATCGAGCTGACGCTTCAATGTGTCGATCCGGCCGTCAATCTCGGGAAGCGGCGTCGATCCACTTGCATTGTCAGGTAGGTACACCGGGTCTTCACCGGCAAGCTCCCGTTTAAGCGCATCACGAGCCTGCTCGGCGACGCGCACTTCAAGTCGCGCCGCATTGAGCTGTTCGGAAATCTGGCTCATTTGTCCGAAATAATCGCGCCCGTCGCCGCCCATGACGTTCATATGCTTCAGCTTGAATTCCTTGACGCGGTTTTCCGCCTCTTCGAGCTTGGCCTCATAGGCCTTGATTTGCTCGTCGATAAAGCGGCGAGCCGTTTCGGAGCCTTTCAGCTTATCGCCGACACCGGATTCGACAAAGATGGACAGCAAAGCCTGTACGACGCGCTTGGCTTCGCTCGGTTGCGTGTCGCGGAAA
>DATEEW010000204.1:0-14520 GCA_035280965.1 Burkholderiales bacterium | reverse complement strand
ATCCGACGATGAGTTTGATAGCCATAGGTCGTTGCGCGCTTTTATATAGACGCCTTGTACAACAAAAAAGGCGCGACGGTCACCCGCGCGCCTTTTTCGATGCCATTTCGGCTTACTTCTTCTTGTCGTCTTTCTTCGCTTCGGCAGGCTTTTCGGGCTGTTTGGAAGCCGGCACCGCGGACGCTGCCGGAGCAACCGTTTCTTCGGTGACGACTTCTTCGGCGCCGCGCGGCACGTTGGCGCTGACGATGGCCGGATTCTCACCGCGATGTGTAACGAGTTCGACGCCGGCAGGTAGCTTCAAATCCAGTGCATGGATCGGGTGACCGACTTCGATATTCCCCAAGTCGACCTCGATGAACTCAGGCAGCGCATCGGGCAGGCACTTCACATCGACTTCGTTCACGATGTGAGTGATCTTGGCGCCGCCCAGTTTCACGGCTTGCGAGGCTTCTTGGTTCATGAAGTGCAACGGCACTTTCATGTGGATCTTCTGATCGGCCAAGACGCGCTGAAAATCGATGTGCTGCACTTCCAGACGGAAGGGATGCATATTGAAATTGCGCAACAGTACGCGCTGTTTTTTGCCGTCCAGATTCAGCGACAAGATGGAAGCGTGAAAGGCTTCCTTACGCAGCGCTTGAAAGAGTTCGTTGTGATTCAGTTCGATGTTGACGGGCGCTTCTTTTCCGCCATACACAATGCCGGGTGTAGTACCGGCTTTGCGCAGACGGCGGCTCGCACCCGTTCCCTGCACTTTGCGCGTTTGCGCGGTGATTTCGATTTGCATGTTGCACTCCAATTTGACGGTCCCGCGACCAGGCACCGTCGTTAAAAACCCCTTGCGGGGAAATTCTTAAACCTTCCAGAGAAGGGATGAAACCGTTTGCGACCGTCCGCTTCGATGAACGCTTTATTGACACGTCAACTCAAGCAATAACGTTCACAACTTCGTTTTACTTTGTCCTCGCTCGTCCAGCTTCGCTGACTCTAAACGGACCTGGTTGCGAAACCGATATCCAACGTTTCCTTCGAGTAACGTATTACTAAAACGTCATCCCGGCCATAGCGCTTCAACTTCGTCTAGCGTTGCCCTCGTTCGCACGCTGCGCGAGCTCACGACCTTCCGCGTTTTAATGAAGGCGGTTATTCCATAAACAAGCTTGAAACAGAGTCTTCATTACTGATCCGCAAAATCGTCTCGGCCAACAGGCCTGCGACAGACAGCACGCGAATCTTCTTGCACGCTGCGGCATCGGGCCGCAACGGAATAGTGTCTGTAATAACAAGTTCGTCGAGCTGCGAAGCGGCTATCCGCTCAACCGCATTTCCCGACAGCACCGGGTGCGTACAGTAGGCCATTACTTTCAAGGCGCCGTTGGCTTTCAGCGCATCGGCCGCCTTGCACAGCGTGTTGGCCGTATCCACCATGTCATCCATGATGATGCAATTGCGACCTTGCACATCGCCGATGATGTTCATCACTTCGGACACATTCGGACGCGGACGGCGTTTGTCGATAATCGCCAGGTCCGACTCCAATCGTTTCGCCAAAGCGCGCGCGCGCACCACACCGCCTACGTCCGGCGAGACCACGAGCAAATTCTCGTAGCTGTGTTTCCACACGTCGCCCAGCAAAACGGGCGCGGCATACACGTTGTCCACCGGCACATCGAAAAAACCCTGAATCTGATCGGCATGCAGATCCATGGTCAGTACGCGATCGACACCGACCGCACCCAACATATTCGCAACGACCTTCGCGCTGATCGCCACCCGCGCCGAACGCGGTCGACGATCCTGGCGGCCGTAGCCGAAATAAGGGATCGCCGCGGTAATGCGTCCGGCCGAAGAACGCCGCAGCGCATCGACCATGATCAGGACTTCCATCAGATTGTCGTTGGTCGGCGCGCACGTGGACTGCAAAACGAAGCAATCCTTGCCGCGCACGTTTTCCAAAATCTCGACCATCACTTCGCCGTCGGCAAACTTGCTGACGGTGGCATGACCGATAGGAATATTCAGCCGCTTGACGACATTGTGAGCGAGCAGGGGATTCGCGCTCCCCGTAAAGACCATCAGGCTTTCATACGCCATTCGTTCTTGTCCGTCGGGCTTCTGGCCCGCCTGAACCCTCGTTACATGCGCATCGAGCGCGGCGTTAAAAAACAACAGCCGCAAGCGAACTTGCGGCTGGCAGATCTATTCGGACTGCATGCCACTTTCTTGAGTGGCTGGGGAGGAAGGATTCGAACCTTCGCATGCCGGAATCAAAATCCGGTGCCTTAACCAGCTTGGCGACTCCCCATCCGGACCGACTCGTCAAATTGCAGGGGATGGCGATCCAAACCCTGGACCACAAACCCGCGCCATTCGGACGGAATTCTTTGCGCCACGGAACGGGCTTCTGCTTCACTGTCAAAGGCCACAAACACGCAGGCACCGGAACCGCTCATGCGTGCATCGCCATGGCTTTTGAGCCAACGGAGCGCTTGCGCCACCTGCGGAAACTTGTCGCACACCACGGGCTCGAGATCGTTACGAGTTTCAGCCCAATTCAGGCCCGCGGAAAAGGGCGCAATTTTGAGCGGATTCGTAGTGCGTGTCAATTCAGGCGACGCGAAGATTTGCGCAGTTGGTACGCTAACTCCCGGATGAATAAGGACATACCAAGCGGGGGGCAAGGAAATGGGCTGCAATTGTTCACCGATTCCCTCCGCCCAGGCATTGAAGCCGCGCACGAAAACGGGCACATCGGCACCCAGTTTCAAGCCTAAGTCGGCCAGAACTTCCCGATCCAGTCCCGTGTCCCATAGCTCGTTGAGCGCTAAAAGCGTGGTCGCGGCATCCGAACTGCCCCCGCCAAGCCCGCCGCCCATGGGGATATGTTTATCCACGGCGATTCGAGCGCCCTTTTTAACGCCACTTGCCTCTTGCAGCAGTTTGGCTGCGCGTATCACCAAATCCTCGTTGTCCGGCACCCCTTCAAGCGCGTTGCTGCGTTCGATCCGGCCATCATCGCGCACCTCGATGGCGATCCAATCGCATAGATCGACGAATCGAAATACCGTTTGTAGCAAGTGATATCCATCGGCGCGACGGCCGACAACATGCAGAAATAGATTCAGCTTTGCCGGCGCGGGATAACGCAGGCTCATTGCCCGAGCGTCCATTCTTCTATGGCTAAACGTATGTCGAGATCGTCGCGACGTAGGCGCAAACGTTGAGGCAAGTTGCGGGCTTCGTCCCAGGCGAGGTAGTTGATCTGCCAGCCGTTTTGCAGCAGTTCGGCGTAGCGGCTCCCGTCCATGGTCGCTTCGGTTGCGACACCCTGCAGCGCGCGACCGCGTATCCACTGCGGCAGGCCATTGAGAGGAAGACGCCAACCTAGCGCTTCTTCGGTAAGGGCCTCAGCGTCGGGCGCCATAAATTGTTTGCCGTCCGCAAGCCGCAATTCATATGCACCGGGCCGCCCTGACAACTCGACAATGCCTTGTCCCAAGGGGTTCGACATCAACAATTCGTCACGACTGTCGCTATGGCGCCACACCACTCGACCCGAAGCCGCTTCTTCGCCATAACGCACCGCCACCCGTGCTTTGACTAGAAAACCTTCGGGCGGCAAGGGGGCTTCCTCATCTGGAAGGCTCGCGCAAGAAGATAGGATTGCTATGAGACAGAGAATGCTTAACCGGCGCACCGCTCGCATTATTTTTTCAGGCGCTTCACGGTTTCGAGCAGTTCCGCGTTATCGGGCGAACGCTGCGAGGCCTCATCCCATATCTTTTGCGCCTCGGTCTGTTCGCCCTTCTTCCACAATACTTCTCCGAGGTGGGCTGCGATTTCGGCGTCGTTGCGACCGCTATAAGCGCGGCGCAGCCATTTGATCGCTTCGTCGTATTTTCCCTGCCGATAGAGCACCCAGCCCATGCTGTCCATAATGAAATAGTCTTCGGGCGCGAGCGCATTCGCTTTTTGAATCAGTTCGTGGGCTTCCTTCAACTTTTCGTTGCGATCGGCGTAGGAATAACCCAGCGCGTTATAAGCGTGCGCATGATCGGGTTTGAGTCGAATGAGCTTGCGAAGCGAAGACTCCATCACATCGATGCGGCCGATTTTTTCGGCGAGCATTGATTGCTGATAGAGCAGGTCCGGGTCGTTGGGGAGTTTTTCCAACCCGTCGCTGATCACCGCGAAGGCTTCTTTTTTGCGTCCCGCCTCGTTGAGAAGCGAAGCTTCGGCCAAAATGATTTGCACGCGCTGCTGATTGGTCTGCGGATTGATCTGCTGTAAAAACTTGCGCGCACCCGCCAGATCGCCCTGCTTCACGCGCACTTGCGCTTCACGGAACTGCGCCGTCAGATGGTTATCGCCCGAATCGATACTGCGATACCACTTCAAGGCCTCGGGATAATCCTTGCGATCTTCCGCGATCTGACCCAGATAGAGACGCACCGCATCCGGATCACGGTATTCCATTTCGAGCAGACGCTTGAAATGGCGCTCCGCAGTTTCGTAGTCCTTCAATTGCGCAGAGAGCACCGCGACCGCGAAAATCACCTCCGCGTTAGCAGGATTGTCTTGCAGCAGCCGCTCGAATTCGAGGCGGGCCTCGGAATATTTCTTTTGTCCGATCAGCGCACGCGCATAGTTCAACCGGACATCGCGCGATTGGGGATGCTTGGCCAAATAGGCGGACAGAACCGCTGCCGCCGCTTCGTCGCCTTCGGCACGCTGCAGGATTTGCGCTTCCAGCAAGGTCGCAACGTCCCAATCGGGCTTGAGCTTCGAGGCCGCGCGGATCTCCGCCAGCGCGAGTTCGTCTTTATTCGCTTGAAAAGCCGCATGGGCGATGGCGAAGCGCGCCTCGGGCATCGCCTGATGATCTTTGGCGAGCTCTTGAACAACGCGCAAATTCTCTTCACGGTCGGGATTGCCGGCCAACAGTCGATGGAGCTGCAGGAAGCCTTCGCTTTGGTTCACACCCTCGGTTTCGAGGATGCGCTTCAAATAGGGCCGCGCTTCATCGACGCGATTGGTACTGATCAGCAAACCGGCCAAGCGGCGCAAGGCCTCCGCCGAGTCGGGCTCGGTTTCATACCAGATACGCGCCGCTTCCGATGCCAGTTCCGGCTGGCGGGCCACATAGGCGATTTCTAGGGCGCGACGCGCGATGCGCGGATCGCGCGTGCGCCGGGCGAGCTCCACATAAGCTTGTGCGGACACTTGCATATTGCCGCGCTGCGCGGCGAATTCGCCCAGCAAGTAGCCATACAGAATGTCGTTGCTCAATCGCTGCTTGGGCAAATCCGGCTCAGGGGCGACTTTCAAGGCCTCTGCGGGCGTGACCGTGGCCACCTGGGGTTCGATCACAGGGGCAGAAGCAGCTTGCTCCGCGGGGGGTTGATGCGCACAGCCGGCAAGCAGGAGCGCGGCCCAAGCGCACAGCGTCGGGCGTAAGAAGGAGAGATTCATGCGGAAACTGCGAGAAAAGCAGTCATTGACTGGGACGAAGGTCGGGAACAGGATATTAGCAGGCCGCTTAAGCGTAAGTGTGGACTGAATCGGCTTCGGCATCTTTTCAACATTCCACCGAAGACCTGCCTTTCCTGCAAAAGTGGTTCCCCCTTCATGCCCGAACTTCCGGAAGTCGAAATCACCCGTCGCGGCATCGAACCGTTTCTATTGAAACGCCGTATCGACGCGGTGGTGGTCCGCCACCCCCAGCTCCGTTGGCCCGTCACCAAAAATCTGAATCGGATTTTGCGTGGCCGACAGATTCGCGCCGTGTCGCGCCGAGGGAAATATCTGTTGTTGGATTGCGATGGCGGCAATCTGATCATGCACTTGGGTATGTCCGGCAGCCTCAGAGTGGTTGCTAAAGACGATCCGCCCGGAACGCATGACCATTTCGACTTGGTGGTGGGCGATCATGCGATTCGACTGCGCGACCCAAGACGTTTTGGTGCCGTGTTGTGGTGCGCCGAGGATATCGGGGCTCATCCCTTATTGGCGCATTTGGGCGTCGAACCGCTGTCGGATGCTTTCGACGCCGATTACCTTTACGCCCGGACCCGTTCAAAAAAACAAGCACTCAAGCTGACCTTGATGGATCACAGCTTGGTTGTAGGCGTGGGCAACATCTACGCGAACGAAAGCCTATTCCGCGCAGGTATTCGCCCGCAGTTGCCCGCCCACCGATTGTCCCGCCCGCGCGCTGCAGTTTTGGTGCGGCATGTGAAAGAAACATTGGTCGAAGCCCTGGCCAAAGGCGGCAGCAGTCTGCGCGATTTCATCCATTCGGACGGTAGCGCCGGATATTTCCAACAGCATTACTTCGTTTACGGACGCGACGGTGAATCCTGCCGTCAATGCGGCACCCCTATCCGACGCCTTGTACAGGGCCAACGCGCCAGCTTTTATTGCCCCAAATGTCAGCGTAGCTGAGGTGACGCAGCTGGGTAAAAACGTCCGTCTAAACATTTGTCTAGACCATTTGCGTGATACATTTCGGGCTTTCTTGCTCGAGCTTGCCAAGGAATGGATCCGGGTCTGGCCCAACGTTTCTACGAGTACAGTGCCTGGCGCGCCAATCTGGCGAGCCGTATTTCCGCTTATCGCAAGTGGCTGAACGAAAACCAGCTGAGCGACGCGCAGATCGAAATGCGCCTCGACCAATTGCTCGCCCGACTCCAGGAAGACAAGCTCACGATCGCCTTTGTCGCCGAATTTTCGCGCGGCAAATCCGAACTCATTAACGCGCTTTTCTTCGCCGATTACGGCAAACGCCTGCTGCCCTCCGCCGCGGGGCGCACCACGATGTGCCCGACGGAATTGTTATGGGATAGCAAGCAGCCCCCGCGTATTCAGTTATTACCCATTGAAACGCGCGCCGTCCATGCGGCCACCGGTGAATTCAAACGTTTTCCCGACGAATGGGTCACCATCGAGCTGGATTTGCAGAATACTGCAGCGATGAGCGGAGCCTTTCAACGCGTACGCGATACCAAACGCGTGCCAGCGGAACAGGCGCAGCTTTACGGCCTGCAGGACCATCAAAGCGCCGCCGACAGCGACGGCATGGTGGAAATACCGTGTTGGCGTTACGCGATCATCAACTTTCCACATCCTTTGTTGGCCCAGGGCGTGGTTATTCTCGATACGCCCGGTCTGAATGCCATCGGCACAGAACCCGAGCTGACCCTCAACCTTCTACCCAATGCGCACGCGGCGCTGTTCCTGCTCGCTTGCGATACCGGTGTCACCGAAAGCGATGCCGACGTATGGCGCCGCCATTTGGCGGTCACACCCAATCGCCATGCCAGCCGGCTGGTGGTATTGAACAAAATCGACGCGCTCTGGGATGGCTTGCGCACCGAAGAAGAAATCGCGGACGAAATCAACAGTCAACGCGTGGAGACGGCCTTAACGCTCGGCCTGCCGCCGGAACGCGTCATTGCCGCTTCGGCGCAAAAAGGCTTGCTGGCGAAAATCAATGGCGACGACGCGCTTCTCGCGCGCAGCGGTTTGCTCGATGTGGAACGCAAGCTTGCCGATGAGCTGATTCCGGGCAAGCAACATATTGTCCGTGAAGCGGCACGCAGCGATCTCGATGAGCTTCTCGCCGGCACGCGCTCTATTCTGCATTCCCGATTGCATAACGTATACGAACAGTTGGAAGAGTTGCGTCAATTGCGGGGCCGCAATCTCGGCGTGGTCGAAGGCATGATGAGCAAGGTGCGCAACGAAAAAGAGGCGTTCGAAAAGGGATTACAGCGCTTTGTCGCACTCCGACGCGTTTTCGCGCAACAAACCGACGCCCTATTCACGTCTTTGGGCATGGATGCAGTGGCCGAAGAAGGTCGTCGCACGCTGAACGAGATGCGCGCGAAAATGTTCACGCCAGGTCTGCGCACCGCCATGGCGAATTATTTCGACACCATGCGAGGCAAACTCGGTCACGCGGACGAACGCATCGTAGACATCTACCGCATGATGGACGCGATGTATAAAAAATTCAGCGCAGAACATGGCCTGCGGCTCGATGCACCGCCCGCTGATTTCTCAATGCTGCGTTACCACAAGGAATTTGATCGCCTTGAGCGAAACTTCCGCACCCACTTCGACACCGCGCTCACTATGCTCACTCACGAAAAACTGACGCTAATGCAGAAGTTCTTCGAAACGCTGGCGAGCCAGGTACGTCGTGTGTACGAGTTCGCCAATCGTGATGTGGATGCATGGCTGCGCGCGATTCTCGCCCCGATGGAAACGCAAGTGCACGAAAGGCAACTGCAACTGCGCCAGCGGCTCGAATCGATCAAGCGCATCCACCGCGCCACCGACCAGTTGGAAGTGCGGGTGGCAGAACTGGAACAGATGGAGCTGGAACTGAACAGCCAACTCGAAGGTCTGGCGTATATCGCCGCGGATATGACGCGCGTACTCGACCTGCAGGAATTGCCGCTCGCCGCCGCGGCATAGTCAAACTCTCAAGCGGCACGCGCCTTCAGCATTGCCGCCTTCGATTCAATTGCGCTTTGCTTTCCAACCATTCCGGATTCAATGGAATGCAGTCCACGGGACAGAGTTGCCGACATTCCGGTTCCTCAAAATGTCCCACGCACTCTGTGCACAAGTCGGGGTCGATCACATCGATTTCTTCACCGGCACTAATAGCGTCGTTCGGGCAAGCCGGCACGCAAACGTCGCGGTTGATACAGTAATCGGTAATCAACAACGCCATGATGAGAAGCGTCTAGCCCGCGACCTTGGCTTTCAATTGGGCCGCGACGAACGGGTGCACGAACTGCGAAGCATCGCCCCCCAGAATGGCGATCTCGCGCACGATTGTGGCGGAAACGAACTGGTATTGATCGGACGGCGTCAGGAACACGGTTTCCACATCTGGAATCAGTGTGCGATTCATACCCGCCATTTGGAATTCATATTCGAAATCGGACACCGCGCGCAAACCCCGCAAAATGATGCGTGCTTTTTGCTGTAACAGAAAATCGCGGAGCAGTCCGGAGAAGCCGCATACTTCGATGTTGGGATAATCCTTCAGCACTTCGCGCGCCATTTCCACGCGCTCTTCCAAACTGAAGAATGGCCGCTTGCCCCGACTGTCGGCGACCGCAACAACCACCCCATCGAACAGACGCGAGGCGCGACGCACCAAATCCTCGTGCCCGCGCGTGATTGGATCGAAAGTCCCCGGGTACACCGCTTTATTCATGCTCATCCGTCCGCTGTTCCAGCAAATAATAATGAACGCTGCCCGCGCGTCCGGATTTGCGAACCACCCAATCCGGATCAAAGTTCAGCGTGTTATCGTTTTCCGCGTATACCCACGCGTTCGCGGCAAGCCGCAGTTTCAATATAGGCCAAGTGCGCGCCAGCAATCCGCTGCCGTAAGGCGGATCTAAAAAGACGAAGTCATATTGCCCCGAGTCGGCGCGCAGGAATTCTAGCGCATCCCCTTTGTGTAGCCGCAGTCGCGTTCCGGTGCCCAATCGTTCTGCGTTGGCGCCGAGCGCCTTATGGACTGGCGCAGACGACTCGATCATCGTTACATGCGCCGCATGACGCGACAACGCTTCGAAGCCCAAAGCGCCGGCGCCCGCGTAAAGGTCGAGACAACGCAGCCCGGTTAGGTCCTGTCCCAACCAGTTGAACAAGGTCTCGCGGACGCGATCCGGCGTCGGGCGCAGACCTTCGGCGTCCGGAAACTCGATGAGTCGGCTGCGCCATTCGCCGCCGATAATGCGTACACGGTTCGATGTTGAAGCTCGGGCCATAGGGTGGAATAAGCAGGTGACCAAATTGCATCTGCTAGAATCGTCCCGCATATTAGCCTCTCTCGCTGTACCGTCCCCTCGATGTTCGGTCTCTTCAAGAAAAAAACCGCTCCCGACGCCACTCAGTCCGCTCCAGAAGCGAGCGCAACCGCGCCCGAAGCGGCTGAAGAGGCGAAGGAACGCGCATCCTGGTATGCCCGCTTAAGGCAGGGACTGCAAAAAACCGGCTCCCAACTGACAGGCTTGTTCGGCGGCAGCAAGATCGACGAAGCACTGTACGAGGAGTTGGAAAGCGCGTTGATCTGTGCCGATACGGGCATCGAGGCGACCGACTATCTGTTGAAGCAATTGCGCGCTCGCGTGCGCAAGGAACGACTCGAAACCCCTGCGCAGTTGCGCGAAGCTTTGATCGACGAACTCACCCTGCTCTTGCAGCCGCTGGAGGCCGAGATCGATCCGCATGGCGCCAAGCCTTTCGTAACCATGATTGCCGGCGTGAACGGCGCCGGCAAAACCACTTCCATCGGCAAACTGGCCAAGCTTTTTCAGAATGAAAAGCTCTCGGTTCTGCTGGCTGCCGGCGATACCTTTAGAGCGGCCGCTCGCGAGCAACTCGCGGTTTGGGGCGAACGCAACAACGTCTCTGTCATCACGCAGGAAGGCGGCGATCCCGCCGCTGTAATTTTCGACGCGGTACAAGCTGGACGCGCGCGCGGCATCGACGTGGTAATGGCCGATACGGCGGGTCGTCTCCCGACACAGCTTCACCTAATGGAAGAACTGAAAAAAATTCGTCGCGTCATCGCCAAAGCCGACCCCACCGCGCCGCATGCGGTGTGGCTGGTGCTTGATGCCAATACGGGACAGAACGCGCTCAATCAAGTGAAAGCCTTCGACGACGCGCTAGGCCTGACGGGCCTGATTCTCACTAAATTGGACGGGACCGCCAAAGGCGGCGTCGTGGCCGCCATCGCGCGCACGAGACCTGTTCCATTGCTCTTTATCGGCGTTGGCGAGGGAGTGGATGATTTGCGTCCATTCTCTGCTCGCGAATTCGCTCAGGCTTTATTCGCAACATGAGCGCCGCATGAGCGAAGTTCGCGCGCCGGTTATTGCATTCAATCGCGTCACTAAACGCTATCCGGGCGGCTATGAGGGCGTATACGATCTGACGCTGGAGGTTGCGACCGGCGAAATGTTGTTTGTCACCGGGCATTCCGGAGCAGGCAAGAGCACCTTATTGAAACTGATCCCCGCCATCGAGCGCCCTACGTCGGGCACGCTGCTGGTAAACGGTCAGAACGTGGGCAGTATGCGCGACAGTGCAGTGCCATTCATGCGGCGCAATCTCGGATTAGTGTTTCAAGATCAGAAACTGCTCTATGACCGCAGCGTTTTCGATAATGTAATGCTGCCCTTGCAGGTATGCGGACAGCCGCCGCGCGAAGCGGCAAAACGAGCACGTGCTGCGCTCGCTAAAGTGGGCCTGCTCGCACGGGACAAATCCAACCCGGTCGCCTTGTCGGGCGGCGAACAACAGCGCCTGTGCATTGCACGCGCCATTGTAAATCGGCCCGGCATTTTGATCGCGGATGAACCTACGGCGAATCTGGATGTGGAAACAGCCACCGAAGTGATGGAGATTTTCAAATCCTTCCATCAAGTCGGCGTGACGGTGATTATCGCAACCCATGATGTCGGCCTGGTATCGCGCTATGCAAGTCGCGCCGTCGAACTGGAAAAAGGCAAGCTCGCGGCATGAACGCCTGGGTACGCCATCATCTGCACAGCCTGGGCGGCGCGCTACGGCGTTTTGCCAGCACCCCTTTCGCTACGTTGTTCAACGCCGTCGCCATTGCCGTCAGTCTGGTCTTGCCCTTGGGTGCTTATATCGCGTTGTACAACGTGCAGATATTGTCGGGCTTCACCGAAGAAGGCGTGCCGCAAATGAACGTCTTCTTGGACACGGACGCGAGCCTCAAAGACCGGCAAAACGTCGAAGCCTTGTTGCGCCAATCGCCCGCCGTCCGCAGTGCGCGCTTCGTTTCCAAGGACGAGGCGCTGGTCGCCATGAAGCGCAGCCAAGATATGGCCGAAGTAGCGGGGGTACTGAAAACGAATCCACTACCCGATGCCTTTGTGGTGGATTTACGTAGCCCGGAAGCCGCGCCGGCCGAAACGCTTTCCGAACAACTGCGCGCAACCCCACACGTGGCGCTCGTGCAGCTCGACACCGAATGGTTGCGACGGGTGGATGCGCTCCTGGGACTGGGCAAGCTAGCCGTCAGCCTGCTCGCCGGTCTCCTGGCCTTCGCCTTGGTCGCCGTCACCTTCAATACCGTGCGCATGCAAATTCTGACTCAGGCCGATGAGATCGAAATCAGCCGCCTGATCGGGGCGACCCCGACCTATATCCGTCGTCCTTTTTATTACCAGGGCGCGCTTCTGGGTCTGCTCGGCGGTGCATTGGCACTAGGCTTGATCGTGATTGCCGGGCTCCTTCTGCAGCCCTACGCGCTGGCGGTCGCCCAAAGTTATGGAAGCGAATTTAACTTCCGCCTTCCTCCTTGGTCTGATCTGAGTGCCCTCCTTCTCTTTAGTGCAGGCCTAGGTGGTATGGGGGCATGGCTGTCAGTGAGTAGACACTTATTAAACTCCGGCTCGGGCTGAAAAACCCTTTTCCAACCCACTGAACCGATCTTCCCCCTTAGCACTCTAAGTGCGAGACTGCTAATATTCGGGTTCAGGAGGTTCTATCGATGAGCAACGCTTTGACTGTGTCTCTAAACACTTTGCCTTCGCCCGCTTCCGCGGCGAGCCTGGATCATTACATCCAGGCGGTGAATCGTCTGCCGCTGCTGAGCTTTGAAGAAGAACAGACCCTCGCACGCAAATTCAAGGACGAAAGCGACTTGGAAGCCGCCCGTCAGCTCGTGCTGGCGCACTTGCGCGTCGTCGTCGCCATCGCGCGCGGCTATCTCGGCTATGGCCTTCCCCATGCCGATTTGATTCAGGAAGGCAACATCGGCTTGATGAAGGCGGTCAAGCGCTTCGACCCGGAACGCGGCGTGCGCTTGGTGTCCTTCGCCGTGCACTGGATTAAAGCCGAAATGCACGAATATATTCTGCGCAACTGGCGCCTCGTGCGACTGGCCACGACAAAAGCGCAACGCAAACTGTTCTTCAATTTACGGAGCATGAAACCCGGGTTGGAATCGCTCACTCAAGACGAAATCCAACACATTGCCCGTGAGTTGAGGGTGAAGCCCGAAGAAGTCGTCGAAATGGAAACGCGCATTTCCGGTGGCGACATCGGCTTGGAACCGGCCACGGATGACGACGAAGAGAGCTTCGCCCCCATCGCCTACTTGACCGACGCGGACAACGAGCCTTCGCGCATTATCGAGACGGAGGAAAACGAACGCGTGCGCACCGAGGGGCTGAGTACCGCCTTGGAAAGGCTAGACCCGCGCAGCCGTCGAATTATCGAAGCCCGCTGGTTGCGCGAAAAAGATCAAGCCACGCTGCATGACCTGGCTGCCGAATTCAATGTCTCTGCGGAGCGTATTCGCCAGATCGAAGTGAAGGCGATGCAGAAAATGCGAGCGCTGATTCAGGCCTGAGCCTCCAAGCCCCTCTAAAAAGCCCGGCGAGTCCGGGCTTTTTTATCAGCTACGCGCGAGGGAACCGCACTTTTTAGCGACAGGTGCCGCATTGTTCACGGCAGGCATGTCGGTATGAGACATTCACGCCGCTCGGAATGGCCCCTTCATGCTGTACTGCGCTCCCATAACACGGCCAAAAACGAGAGGGCCTTATGGTACGCATCGCAATAGCCTGCCTATTCTGTCTGTTGACGGCAATCACTCAATCGACCGCGGCCGCGGCTGCCCTTGAGCGGGAAGAGATCCTTCAGGCGTTGAAGGAAGGACGCTTCTCCGATTTGGAGTCGCGTCTCAACGAACTTCAAATCGATTTCGAAACGGACACCACCCAAGATCGCCCGCTGATGGAAGCAGTGTGGGAAATCGCAAATCTCAGCGGTACACCCGAAATAGACGCGGCGTTCGACCGATGGATCGAACAAGCGCCGCAGTCCTATGTCGCACGTCTGGCGCGTGGCGCGTACTACGTGGGTCGGGGGCTGGATGCTCGCGGCACCAAATGGAGCAGCGAAACCTCGGCTCGGCAGTTCGAAGAAATGCGCCGTCATTTCAAAACCGCCCGTGCGGACCTGGAAGCCTCCTTGCCCCTCAGCGCCAAACCCATGGCCAGTTACTACGAGTTGATCGTGATGGCGATGCGCTCGGGCAAAGACAAGGAAATCGAAGCGCATTATCGAAGCACCATCGCCTTTGTGCCACGTGCGATAGAAATGCGCGTGCTTTATTTAGACAACCTGCAACCGCGTTGGGGTGGCAGCTTCAAAGAAATGGAAGCTTATGTAGAGAAAAGCGCCAAAATCCTGGGCGAAGGCAAAGACCTGAATCGTTTGCGAGCACTCGTGGTTGCGGAGCGCGCACACGTGGCGCGGGAGGCGGATAACTATCCCGAAGCGCAAACGAGGTACGGCGAGGCCATCGCGCTCCACGATCACTCCTATTACCGCTGCATGCGCGCCGGAATTAGCGCGCACATGAAACGCTTCGATAGCGCAGCGGAAGACTTGGATATGGCGCTGTTCATGGCGAAGACAAGCGACACCTGTGGAGACCAGATT
>DATEEW010000203.1:0-10115 GCA_035280965.1 Burkholderiales bacterium | reverse complement strand
CCGGCGTTGAGGGAGAAAAGCAAGGAAGTCCGCGCTGCGCGTCATGAGATGCACCAACTGTCCATGAGCGAGACATTTGACGAAAGCCGTGCGGTGGCATTGAGTACCCAAGCCGCGCGCGCAGAAGCCGAATTGAATGTGATGCGTCTGCGTTTGAACAACCAGATTTTCAACGTACTCACGCCGGAGCAGCGCAAGCAGGCCGCCGAGGCACGGCAACAACGCATTGAGCGCGCCAAAGCACTCGCGCCTAATGCGCGTCCGGCGCAGCAAGTGCAGTAATCGAAGCAGATTCATCCACCTTTTCCATTCATCAAAACAAACGGCCGCTCGATGCGGCCGTTTGCGATGCGTCTGCCGAAAATGTGAGGGATTAGGGTCGAGCCCTTGTATCGCTTAGTTTTTGGACTTCGGTTTGCACCATCTCTGGCAACATGTCTTCCATGCATTTGTGATGTCCGAGCGGACATTCGCGCTGGAAGCAAGGGCTGCATGACAAGTTGAGGGTGAGTAGATGCGCGCGGTCCGTGAGCGGCGGTGTGTGGGCAGAGCTCGACGAGCCGAAGAGCGCCACGATGGGTCTGTGTAAGGCCGCCGCAACATGCATCAATCCAGAATCGTTTGTTACCACGCACCTTGCGAGAGCGAGTAAATCGATCGCTGCGTAGAGATCGGTGCGGCCGCATAGGTTGACGCAGGCGCTATTCGAAAGCGCCACGATTTCATCTCCCACGGGCTGGTCCTTTGGCGAGCCGAATAACCAGACCGCGACGCCTTGTTGGGCGAGTTGCTGCGCCAGCGTTGCAAAGTGTCGTGTGGGCCAGCGTTTCGAAGGGCCGAATTCCGCGCCGGGGCACATCGCCACAATGGGTTTGCTGCGATCCAGGCCCAGGCGGTTCAGTGCGATGAGTTGATTGCCTTCATCCACTTGCAGGCGCGAACCATGCAGCGGTCGATGCGGGGGTTCGCTGGGTGCCTCCGCGAGTTTGGCGTACCGCTCGGCCATCAAGGAGAGCGCCGCCTTGTCGAGTCGATGTCGTACATTCAAGAGGCCGTAACGCGCCTCACCCACAAAACCGATACGCACGGGAATGTCTGCGAAGAAAGGTACGAGCGCCGACTTCCAGCTATTGGGCAGAACGATGGCGCGATCGTAATGACGTGCCTTGAGTTGCGCACCTAGCTTGCGGCGCGTACTCCAGCCGAATTTGCCATGTGCGAAAGCTGCGGGGACGACATCGTCGATTTCAGGCATGCGCGCCAGGACCGGCGCGGTCCAGGGCGGCGCTACGACATCGATGGATTGATTTGGATCTTGACTACGCAACCGTCCGAACAACGGCTGCGCGAGCAGCGCATCGCCGATCCAATTCGGGGCAATGATCAGCGTGTGCATGGCTTATCGGCGCGCGGTTCGAGGCGCCGAAGCGTGCAATAGATGCTCAATGACCGGTGGGTGGCTTACCTTTGTACTCGTACACCGTGCCGCAATAAGGACAGCGCACCGTGCCGAGATCGGCCACTTCCAGAAATACGCGGGGATGCAGCGACCACACCGGCGTATTGGGGGTTGGACAATGCAGTGGCAGATCTTTTTCAGTGACTACCACGACCGTTTCCTGATTCTGCGCGTCGGCCATTATCTCTTTCCTTTGGCTGCTTTGGTGGTCTTGCTGCTGCTCGCTTTGGACTTGCCCGCGGTTTTAAGCGCGACCGGGGTAAGCCAATCTTCGTGTTTTTTATTTTTGCCTGCGACCAGATCGAAGAAGGCTTTTTGCAATTTCGTCGTTACGGGGCCGCGCTTACCGGCGCCGATCACGCGACCGTCCACTTCGCGAATGGGCGTGACTTCGGCAGCGGTGCCGGTGAAAAAAGCTTCGTCGGCAATGTACACGTCGTCACGCGTAATGCGCTTGGCGCGGACTTCATAGCCTAGATCCGCCGCGAGCGCGATCAGCGTGTCCCGTGTGATGCCCATCAGCGCCGAAGCGACTTCGGGCTCATAGATACAGCCGTTTTTGATAATGAATAGATTCTCTCCCGCGCCTTCAGCGACGAAACCGTCGACATCAAGCAGCAGCGCTTCGTCGTAACCGTGTTCGGTCGCTTCCATATTGGCGAGAATCGAATTGGCGTAGGTGCCCGAGTATTTTGCCCGGCACATCGACACATTGACGTGATGGCGTGCGTAAGACGAGGTTTTGACGCGGATGCCTTTTTCCAGTCCTTCAACGCCCAGATAGGCGCCCCAGGGCCAAGCCGCGACTGCCACATGGACGGCGGCGCCTTTGGGCGAGACACCCATTTTTTCCGCGCCGTAAAACGCGATCGGGCGCAAGTAGGCGGATTCGAGCTTGTTCGCCGCTACCACTTGCTTCTGCGCTTCCATCAATTCTTCCCGCGTAAAGGGGATTTGCATGCGATAGATGTGCGCCGAATTGAACAACCGGTCGGTATGTTCCTTGAGGCGGAAAATCGCCGTGCCTTTGACCGTGTTGTAGGCGCGTACGCCTTCGAATACGGCCAAGCCGTAATGCAGCGAATGGGTGAGGACGTGAGTCGTGGCGTTGCGCCAGGGCACGAGTTTGCCGTCGTACCAGATCCAACCGTCGCGGTCGGCCATGGACATGTGTTTTTCTCCGGGGTAGTTGCCAGCAACCCCGGCCCTGCCGTGGTCGCAAAGGCGGCATTTTAGCCGATTGATCTCTAAGAACTAGTAACCGCCTTAAAGCGAGCCTAAATGAACAAAAAAGCGTGCCTCAAGCTGATTCGAATACCGCATCCCATAAAGCCCGCGTTGCATCGATTTGGTCCGCGACTTCGGCTCTTTCCACCCGCGCGTATTGGGCGCCGTTGAGGCGCAGTTTGTGTTGCAGTCTGCGATAGGTGCGGTAGGCCTCGGCGGTCGCGCTGGCAAGGGCATTCGGCACTAGCTTCAAGCCGCCGGCGATATGCAGCAGCGCAATGTTGCCCAGATTGGCGGTGAGTTCGTAGTGGTCGCGCGAATGGGCGAGAATGAGGTACTGCACAATGAACTCGATATCCACCATCCCGCCCCGATCGTGTTTCAGGTCGAATAGAGAGGATCTGTTCGGGTGCCCCTCGTGCATCTTGTCGCGCATGGCGAGTACATCGGCCCGCAATTTGTCCAAATCGCGTTCGGTTGTGAGTATGTCCCGGCGCAAAGCTTCGAAAAGCGCACCCGTCATCGCGTCGCCGGCGACGAAGCGCGCGCGCGTGAGCGCCTGATGTTCCCAGGGCCAGGCCGTTTCGCTTTGATATTTGCGGAAGGCCGCAATGCTGTTGACCAGCAATCCGGCGTCGCCATTTGGCCGCAGACGTAAATCGACTTCGAACAGGCTACCCGCGCCGGTGACACTGGATAGCCACGTATTCATTCGTTGCACCAGGCGTGCGTAGTTTTCCTGCGCCGCCTCGTGTTCGTCTTCGTAGACGAACACTAGATCTAGATCCGAGGCATAGCCCATTTCCTTGCCGCCGAATCTGCCGTATCCCACCGCGGCGATGCGCGGCGTTTCGCAGTGACGATTGCGCACCAGTTTCCAGCACTCCTCCAGTGCTACGGCAACGAGGATATCGGCTGCCAGGGAGAGGTGATCGGCGAGGCGCTCGACTGAGAGCAAACCCGCCACATCCTGCGCCAGGAGGCGGAAGATTTGCGCATGATGCAACTCTCGCATTAAATCCATTTGGCGTTCCGTATCGCCGGCGTGTTCGGCGATTTCACGCCGCAGCGTCAACCCGAATTCGCTCCAATCGGGGGGCGTATGCAGCTGTCGCAAATCGAGCAGTTCATCGAGCACGACGGGGTGGCGCAATAAATACGTCGCGGCCCAGGTGGAGGCCGACAAAATCTCGGCAACGCGCGTGAGTGCTTGCGGGCTTTCTTGCAATAGCGCCAGATAAGCTGCGCGTCGGCTTATGGTTTCGATGAAATTGATGGAACGCGTCAATGCAGCGTCCGGCGTGTCGGTGTTCGCCGCCGCGTCTATCAGCGTCGGCATTAGGGCGTTGATGCGCGTCTGGCTCGATTCCGGCAACGCGAGGTATCGATGGCTGTTGCGGAATTCGCGGAGGCGTTGCATGGCACCCGGTCCATCCGCGAAACCTCGCGCGGCCAGTTGCGTAGCGCATGCCTCTTCGTCCGCTTCGGCGGCCCATATCGAAGCCATTTCATTGCTTTCGCCGCCGGGGTCCGCAAAGACCGCGTCGAAATGTCGGGTCACGGCGGCGCGATGAGTCTTCAGTGCTGACTCAAATTGCGTCCAGTCCTCGTACCCCATGCTGCCGGAGATGAGCGCGCGGTCTTCCGCTTGCCCGGGCAATTGGTGCGTTTGGGCGTCGTCCAGATATTGCAAGCGATGCTCGAGACGACGCAGGAAGACATAGGCTTCTGTGAGTTCATCCACCGCCGCAGGCTGCAACACGTGCTTTGCACTCAGCAGGGCGAGCACTTTCAAAGTGGCCCGCTCGCGTAGCGTCGAATCCCGTCCGCCGCGAATCAGTTGAAAGGCTTGGGCGATGAATTCGATTTCGCGTATGCCGCCGGGACCGAGCTTGATGTGATCGCCTAGTTCACGGCGGGCCACTTCCTGGCGGATTTGCACATGGAGGCCGCGCAGCGCCGCTATGGTTCCGTAGTCCAAGTATTTGCGAAACACGAAAGGGCGCGAGAGCTGATTGAGCGCCGCGCAAGTGGCTTCGTCGCCGCCGGAAACCACGCGTGCCTTGATCCAGGCATAGCGTTCCCACTCGCGACCGTGCGCATAAAAATATTGCTCGAGTGCATCGAAGCTCAACGCAAGCTCGCCGCCGTCGCCCCATGGCCGCAAACGCATATCGACACGGAAGACGAAGCCATCGGCCGTCACCTCGTTCAGACTGCGAATGATTCGTCGCCCCAGCCGACTGAAAAACTCCTGGTTCGAAAGCGGTCTTGTTCCGTCGGTCTCGCCCGCGGCCGGGTAAACAAAAATCAAATCGATGTCGGAGGACACATTGAGTTCGCGTCCGCCCAGCTTGCCCATGCCGACAATCAACAAATCCAACCGGTGCTGTTCTGCGCGCGGTTCGCCATGTTCGGCCGCAAGTTGCGCCCGATGAAAGCGATGTGCCGTCTGCAAGGCCGCTTCGGCCAAATCGCTCATACCCTGCACGACCTCGCCCAAGGGGGCCAAACCGGCCAAATCCCGTGCAATCAGGCGCAACAGGACGCGCTGACGCAACTCTCGCAGTTGTGTGTCAAGGGCGATTTCGTCGGAAATGGCTTCGGCCAGAAACCGATTCATGTCAGCCGCGGTCCAACCGGCTCGAAGCGCCGCTTGCAGCTCCTCCTCGTAGTGGGGGCGGGCTTCCAAGAGTCGCAAAGCGTAGCGGGAAGCGCGCAAGTTGGCGCGCATGGCGGCGAGATCGGTCGATGTCATGGCTTAGGAATAATCTAATTAAGGGGCTGCCCGCCCCTTAAAGATCCCCGCAAATTCAGGGGAAGCGCTGATTTCCTGGGTAACTTAATCAGAGCTTCCTTTGCAAATCGTTTCGGGGAGGCAGGGCGCGAGGCGGTTAAAATAGCCGCGGCCCGGCCAGTGTACGGGCGCCTGCGCAATCTGGCACTAGGGTATGGGAAATTGCGCTTGAATCCTTCGAACCTTGCCTTTCCCCCGCCCAGGAATAGTCGTGATTAGAACAATCAGGCAGCGTTTTTCCCATCCCGAAGCGATCGAGCGTCGCCAACGCATGCGTGAACGGCGTTGGTACCGTTGGCTGCGGCGAGCGGGATGGACGCTGGTGGCACTGTATTTCCTGGTGGCGCTCGGAATGCTGGCGGTGCGTTATTTGGTGGTGCCAAGCGTCGCAGACTATCGCGCCGAGATCGTCGCGTTGGCCAGCCAGACCTTGGGCGAACGGGTGGACATCGACGCGGTTACCGCCGATTGGCATGGGCTGCATCCCCGGATTACCTTGCACGGAATTCATATTTACGACCGGCAGGGCAGAGAAGCCTTAGCGGTACCCCAAGTTCGGGCAGTAGTAGCCTGGCGGTCGGTTTTGCTGCGCGCGTTCTATTTTCGCACTCTCGAACTCGAAGGCCTCGACGTTTCGATTCAGCGTTCGGCTGACGGAAAATTCTATATCGCAGGATTGCTGATTGAAGAGTCCCATGACAGTCGCGTAGTCGATTGGTTGCTGCAGCAGGGCGAATTGCACTTGAAGGGCGCGAAAGTCACCTGGATCGACGAGAAGCGCGCGGGTTCGCCCGCCCTGCAATTGCAGAACCTCGATTTCCTGCTCGCCAATGAAGGTAGTCATCATCGCTTTGCCTTCCGCGCCGATCCGCCGGCCGAGTTTGCTTCTACTATTGATGTGCGGGGTGATTTGCGCGGCACGAGCGCCGCGCAATTGCGTGAATGGAACGGCCGTTTTTACGCACATTTCGATTACCTCGATCTGGCTGCGTGGCATGCCTGGGTGGATTACCCTTTCGAATTGCGTCGTGGCCGCGGCGCCTTGCGACTTTGGCTCGGCTTCGCACAGGACCGCGTGGTGGAAGCGCACGCACAAGTAGCGCTCGCCGACGTAACAACGCGTTTCGCCAAACAGCTGCCTTTGCTTGAATTGCAAAGCATGCAGGGCGAAGCGGGTATGGAGGAGAAGAGACAGGGGTTTTCTCTGATCGACTTAGGGTCGAAAGATCTTGCGTACGAGGCCCATGCGAAGAAATTTGCTTTGGTGTCGCGCAATGGGATGCGTTTGCAGTTGGCCGATATCAATGCGCATTGGGAACCGGGCAGTGAACACCGTAAGGAAAAAGGGGCCCTTCGCGCAAAAAGCATCGAGTTGGGGCCTCTGGCGGCCCTCAGCGAATACTTGCCGTTGCCTGCGAAGTTGCGCGGGGCACTCGAAAAAATCGAGCCGCAAGGCGATCTGAAAGATGTGGACTACAAGTGGGAAGGTCCGTTTGAAGCGCCCGGTATTTATTCCGCGCGAGGACGCTTCACGGGTTTGGGTATGCGGCCGTATGCGCACTGGCCGGGCTTCAACAACATCTCCGGCCAAACCGAGCTGAGCGAGAAGGAGGGGCACATCACGATCGAAGGCAAGAACACAGAAATCGATTTTCCCGGCGTGTTCCCCGAACCGATCGTGACGCAGACGCTGGCCGCCCGTTTACGTTGGGCTAACAAAGCAGATGTGACGGACGTCCAAATAGAAAACGTCTTTGCGGAGAACGAAGACGTGACGGCCGCTTCGGTGCGGGGTTCGGCTCGCATCGATGCCGCGGGAGAGGTCAGTGTTGACTTGGAAGGCAGCGCGCAGCGTGGACGCACCGCCATGGCTTATCGCTACATTCCGTATTTGGGCGCGGAGACGACTACGTGGTTGCGCGAAAGCTTACCGGTAGGCCTGGCGAAGGATCTACGTTTCAAAATGCGTGGGGCGGCGAAGGACTTCCCCTATGCCGACCCGCAGCGAGGTCAGTTTAAATTTACCACCAAAGTAGAGGATGTGACCTTGCGGTATGCGGCGGACTGGCCCGCTATCGAGCACATCAACGGCGACCTTGTTTTCGATGGGCCCGCGCTCACCATTCGCGCGACCAACGGTCATGTGATCGGCGCACAACTATCGTCTGTTCAGGCGCGGCTCGACGACCTCTATCACCTTCATCCCGTGTTGCGCGTGACCGGGCGTGCCGATGGACCGACCAACGAGTTTCTGAAATTCATCGGCACTAGTCCGGCGCGTGATTTCATTCGACATCGGATGGAAGATTGGACCGCCAGCGGTAACGGGCGCCTTGATCTCGTGCTTGATATGCCGCTAACGAATATTGGCGACACCAAGGTGCGCGGCAAATTCGAATTCTTCAACAACAGCGTGGTCATGAGGCAGGGCGAGGCGCCGCTGAACAAAGTAAACGGCAGCATCGATTTCACCGAAACCGGGGCTTCCAGCCCGGGGCTGCGTGCCCAGTATCTGAATGGTCCGCTAAACATGCAGATTGCCTCGCGTGAGGGCGCCACCCATATCAACGCGCAGGGCAGCGCGGATGCCACGACGGCGTTGCACGATTTCGGATTGAAATTCGCCGACCGGGTTCGCGGCATGCTGCCGTATCGAGTGGCAATGGTCACGCGAGCGGGTAAAACCAGTCTCGTGTTCGAATCGAGCCTGCAGGGGGTGAGTTCCGATTTACCTGCACCCTTGGCGAAAAGCGCCGGCGAACCCATGCCGTTGCGTCTGGAGCGTATTCCGCAGGAGGGGAATAAACACTCGCTGAATGTTTCGCTCGGCAAGTCTTTTCTGATGCAGGCGCAATTGCGCGAAGACGGGAATCGAATGCTGTTCGAACGCGTCGGAGTCGGAATCGATGCGCCGGTTCCCAAGGCCGAAGGCGCTTATACGGCAGTTGCCGCGCGCTTCGACAAAGTCGATCTCGATCGGGCCGCCTCCCTTTTTGAATCGCAATCTACAGGGAGCCCGGGCGCCGGTGGTTTTCCGCCGATGGGTACGGTCGATTTACGGGCCAACCAGCTCTATGCCGGTGGCCGAGTGTTTAACGACATGAATCTTCGCGCGCAACTGCGCGGGAGTATCTGGCGGGCCGACGTGAAGGCGCGCGAATTGGCAGGAGAAGTGAATTGGTTGCCTGAAGGCAGAGGTGTCGTGCGTGCGCGCTTGAATTACCTCATTCATCCGGAGCCGGCGCCCCAAGCGCTCGCCAGCGCGAACGACTTCAAGGAGTTGCCCGCCCTCGACGTCATTTCGGAAAGCTACACACTGGATGGAAAAAATCTGGGCAAACTGGAATTGCGCGCCGTGAACGAACCTGGTCTATGGCGCATCGAACGGGCCGCCCTGAGCGCACCCGATGGTATGGCCAGTGTTAGCGGTACTTGGCGAGTGGCCACCGCGACGGCGGTCGAGCGCACCGATTTGAACGTGGACGTGCAGGTGCAGAATATCGGACGCTATTTGGATCGGCTTGGCTATGTAGAAGCGGTATCGCGCGGCGAAGGCGAATTGAAAGGAAAGGTAGGTTGGAACGGGCCGCCTTTCGCTTTGCATTACGCAAGCATGGACGGTGAATTGAGCGTGCTCGCCGAGCGGGGGCAATTCGTAAAAATCAAACCCGGCATCGGCAAGCTGCTCGGTGTGCTGAGCCTGCAATCCCTGCCGAGGCGTCTGACGCTTGATTTTCGAGATGTGTTCAGCGAAGGTTTCGCGTTCGATCGCATCGAAGGTAGCGCAAGCGTTGCGAAGGGCCTGATGACGACTAAAGACTTGAGCATGAGCGGACCTTCGGCGAGTGTGTCGATCACCGGTTCAGCCGATCTAGAGCGCGAAACGCAAGACTTGCATGTGCGCGTGATCCCCACTGTCGGCGACAGCGTGGCCACTGCGGCGGGACTCGCTCTACTCAATCCGCTGGTCGGTGTCGGCGCATTTCTGACGCAGCGGTTATTAAGAGATCCCATCGGTCAAATGTTTGCGTTCGAGTACACCATCACCGGCGCGTGGGAAGATCCCCAAGTCGAAAAAGTGGGCGGGCCGCAGCGACAGGCGACCGAACCGCAAGGCGGAAAGACGGCGACGCAATGATTTTTAAAGTCGCAGCGATTCAAATGGTGAGCGGACCAGACGTCACCGACAATCTGGCCCATGCGGCACGGTTGATTCAAGACGCGGTACGGCAAGGGGCAAGCTTGGTTGCTTTGCCTGAGTATTTTTGCCTTATGGGCATGGCGGATACCGATAAGGTCGGGGTACGCGAAGAACCGGGCAAAGGCCCTATTCAAGAATTTCTTTCCAAAACGGCCGCCGAGCACGGTATCTGGTTGATCGGCGGAACGGTGCCGCTTACATGTGAGGACGCCGCGCGCGTGCGCAACAGCCTTTTGGTCTATGACGACAAAGGCCGGTGCGTTGTCCGCTACGACAAAATTCATTTATTCGGTTTCGATAACGGCATCGAAGCGTATCGCGAGGCCAACACGATCGAAGCGGGCGATGCGCCCCAGGCCGTGCAGACACCTTATGGACGCGTGGGTCTTTCAATCTGTTACGACTTGCGCTTCCCGGAGTTGTATAGAAAG
>DATEEW010000202.1:0-4074 GCA_035280965.1 Burkholderiales bacterium | reverse complement strand
TGCGCACTACGCCGCCGCTACTCGGCGCGTGAATGAAGCGTTCCTCGCCCAGATAAATACCTACGTGTGAGTAGGCGCGCGACAAGGTGTTGTAAAACACCAGATCTCCTGGTTGCAGCCCTTCTTCTTCAATGACGCGACCGATTTTGAACAACGCGAAGGTGGTGCGGGGAAGGCTTAAGCCGGTCGCCTGCTTATAGACATAATTCACCAATCCTGAGCAGTCGAATCCCTGTTCCGGCGTGTTGCCGCCATTAGCATAAGGAATACCTAGTTGCGACAGCGCGACCATGCTCAACTCGCTATGCGCGTCCGCCGGCAAGCTCTCGATGCGGGTGATGTCGCCGGGGAGGCGTTCGATATGCGGTGGACGTGTGGTGCCGCAGCCGGCGAGCAGCAGAAAACAGGCTATACAGGCAAATTTGGTCCACATGGCGGGATAGTGTAAAAAGGGAAATCGATCTGGAGAAGGTTTTTTCTCCGGGTCTGGAGGAACAACTGAATCATGCGTCGTTTTTTAATTGTTTTGTTTGCAACCTGTTTATTGGATGCGGGTTCGGCGATCGCCGACGAGGTGGAAGTCATTCAGTTGCGACATCGCACTGCCGAGCAAGTTATCCCTGCCCTTCGTCCCATGTTGGACCAGGGCGGCGCCCTGTCCGGAATGCAGAGTTCGCTCATTATTCGATCCAGCCGGCAGAACATTGAAGAAATACGCAGGGTTCTTGCCTCGATCGATACGGTGGCGCGTCGATTGATGATTTATGCGCGTCAGGATAGCGCCGCCAATATGGCGCGCAGCCGAGCCAGCGTGTCGGCGCGCATCAGCACGGACGAGGCCAGTGTTGGCGTCAATCATCCAGGCCGCGAGGACGGTGTCAGCGCGAGGATCCGTGATACGCGGACCACAGGCGAAGATTCTTTTGCCACACAAGTCCAAGCGGTCGAAGGAAATCCTGCTTTCATTTCCACCGGTGTATCGGTTCCCGTCCCGACGAGCACGGTCACACGCATCGTAAACGGCAGGGTCGTCAGCGATGCATCCACCGATTATCGGGATATCGAAAGCGGGGTCTATGTAGTGCCACACTTGAACGGAGATATGGTCACACTGGAAATCTCGCCTCAGCGCGATACGCCAAGCCGCTATAGCTACGGCAGCGCGAATATCCAACACCTCAATACGACGGCCAGCGGTCGATTGGGAGAGTGGATCGAATTGGGCGGCATCGCGCAAACCAGGGGGGCACAAGGTAGCGGAATCCTTTCCAGTCGTTCCGCGAGCGACAGCAGCGTCCGCAGTATCTGGGTGAAAGTCGAAGAACTGAAGTGAACGACCGCGCGATGCAGGACAGACTCGCGGCGGTATTCGCTGCGGAAGGACCGTTGGCACGCGCCATCGAAGGCTACTGCGCCCGTACGCAGCAGATCGAGATGGCGCAGCGCGTTGCCGATGCCATTCTCAATACGGAAAGTCTGATCGTCGAAGCCGGCACCGGGACCGGCAAGACGATCGCTTACCTCGTGCCCGCATTGCTATCCGGCGGCAAAGTGCTGCTATCCACGGGCACCAAAACCTTGCAGGACCAGCTCTTTCATCGCGACTTGCCGGCAGTGCGCGAGGCCCTGAATGTGCCCGTTACCGCAGCCTTGTTGAAAGGGCGCGCGAATTATGTCTGTCACCATCACTTGCAGCGCAATTTGCAGGATGGGCGACTGGCCTCACGTGAAGACGTACGCGATTTGCAAGCCATTGCGCGTTTCGCACGCCAAACCCACAGTGGCGACAAAGCCGAACTGGCCGTCGTCGCGGAAACTTCCCCTGCTTGGCATCTTGCTACCTCCACACGCGAAAATTGCCTGGGCTCGAAGTGTGAGCATTACAAAGAATGCTTCGTCATGCAGGCGCGCAAAGAAGCTTTGGCCGCCGATGTGGTGGTGGTGAACCACCATCTGTTCTTCGCCGACGTGATGCTCAAGGACGAAGGCATGGCGGAACTGCTGCCCGCCTGCAACACCATCATTTTGGACGAAGCACATCAGTTGCCCGAAACCGCCACTCTATTTTTCGGCGAAACACTGTCTACGGGACAATTGCTGGATTTGGCGCGCGATATGGTCACCGAAGGCGTCGCTGGTGCAGCGGATATGCGGGAACTGCCGAATATCGCGCGTTCGGTCGATCGCGCCGCGCGCGATTTGCGTCTCGCGGTACCGCTCAAGGAAGCGCGCGTACCGGGGCAAGCCCTGCATGCGCAAAAAGATTTCAGCGATGCGCTCGACGCTTTGCACAAGGCGTTGCGAAGCGCCTTGAATGTATTGAAGCTTGCCGAATCGCGTAGCGAAGGGCTGGCGAAAGCAGCGGAGCGGGCCGAGGAGCTTAGCAATCGGTTGGAGCGCTGGATCGACGACGATTACATCGACCAGGTGCGCTGGGTGGAAACCTATACGCACGCGCTTGCTCTGCACGCCACGCCTTTGTCGGTGGCCGAACCTTTCAAGCGACAGCTCGATGGTCATCCGCGCGCTTGGATTTTTACCTCCGCGACCTTGGCGGTGAACAAGAATTTCGGGCACTACCAAGCGCAATTGGGACTGGACGATGCGCAATGCGCGAGTTGGGATAGCCCCTTCGACTACGCAGCGAACGGTCTCATTTATTTGCCACGTGAATTACCGGAGCCAAATAGCGCCGAACATACGCAAGCGGTCGTCGAGCGCGCGCTGCCCGTGCTGCGTGCGAGCGGCGGACGAGCCTTTCTATTGTTCACCACGCTAAGGGCGATGCGGCAAGCCCATGCCTTGTTGAGCGAGCGCTTCGAAGCCGAAGGCTTGAAATTTCCGCTACTCATGCAAGGCGAGGGGACGCGCACCGAACTGCTCGATCGTTTTCGTCATCTCGGTAATGCGGTGCTGCTCGCAAGCGCAAGTTTTTGGGAGGGTGTCGACGTGCGCGGCGATGCGCTATCGCTGGTGGTAATCGACAAATTGCCTTTTGCGCCGCCCGACGATCCGGTGATGCAAGCGCGTCTCGAAAGCCTGCGTAAGCAAGGGGGAAATCCCTTCATGGACTATCAATTGCCGCAAGCCGCGATTGCCTTGAAGCAGGGTGCCGGACGTTTGATTCGGGACGAACGCGATCGCGGCGTGCTGATGATTTGCGATCCGCGTCTTGCTTCCAAGCCTTACGGCAAAACGCTGGTCGCCAGTTTGCCGCCTATGCGTAGAACGCGAGATCTAGCCGCGGTGGAAGCGTTCTATGCGCGCGAGACGTCGACGATATAGGGCGATGGCAGTCTTCAAATAAAAAACCCGCTTTGAGCGGGTTTTTTACTGAGTCTTTAGCCTTTGGTGCCCCAGAGTTTCCACCAGGGATCTTTTTTGATTACGTCGCCGTGTAAATAAGGGCTGGTAGGGAAGTTCTTTGCGAGTACGCGTTTCGCGTCGTCGCGCAAATCGTTCATCTGCATCCGTTCATAGGACAAGGCCATGATGAAAAGCGCTTCCTCTGTTGCGGGCGCTTCGGGATAAGTTTTGACGGTGAATTGCGCGCGATTCGCGGCGGCCAGATAGGCGCCGCGTTTGATGTAATAACGCGCGACATGCACTTCATGCGATGCCAGGGCGTTGACCAGCCATTTCATGCGCGCGGTCGCGTCCGGCGAGTACTTGCTCTCCGGATAGCGCGTGGCCAGCTCTTTAAAGGCCATGAATGAATCGCGCGCCGCTTTCGGGTCGCGCTCCGAGGGATCCTGATCGGCGATGCCGGCCATCAAGCCCTGGTCCTCATTGAAATTGACTATTCCCTTCAAATAATGGACATAGTCGATGTTGGGGTGGTTCGGGTGCAACTTGATAAAGCGGTCGCAGGCTGCGATGGCCGATTCCGTTTCGCCCAGCTTGAAATAGGCATAAGCGATTTCCATTTGGGCTTGCTGCGCGTAGCGACCGAAGGGATAGCGAGACTCCAGCTTGTCGAATTGCTTGATGGCGGACTCGTAATTGCCCGAACTCATGTTGTCGCGCGCTTCGGCATACAGCTTTTGCGCGGACCAGCCAACCGTTTCGTCCGGC
>DATEEW010000201.1:0-26099 GCA_035280965.1 Burkholderiales bacterium | reverse complement strand
AACTTTGTTGATATTTACACCACCGGCCCAGCCATTCCGGAAGTTGGTAGCATGTTGAAAGAGCAAGCCCCAGCGATCGCTCCCCTCCTCTTCATCGGCGGGCAGAAATTCATAACGCGCGATACCGTTATGATTCGGCTGCAGATAGCGGAATTCATTGAGCAACTGTACTCCCCGTTTTTCCATAAAGCGTGGCGTGAAGGTCGCATCGTAGTTCGGTGCAATGTTCCAATAAAAAGGCACCGCGACCTCCGGGCCGCTATCGCCGCTCGCCCCTAATGTCGGCGGCAGGAAACCGGTCTTGCGATTGTTGTTGAGCGGAAATTCGAACCACGGGATTTCGGGCGTTGTTGCGCCCAGAAAGCTCAAGCTGAAATTTCGAGCGACAGCAACTTCACGGCTCATGTCGATATGCAATTCGTCCGCGTTGACGTACCAGTCGTCCTGGTCGGGCCTACAACTCGTGATCCGGCCTTCGGTCATGCGGTAATGGTCCGGCCCTTCGAAACGCACCGCTTTGGCGTCGCCTCTGCTTTGAATAATCTGGGTCGCCGGTTTTTCGATTGCGATTTGGCCTCGACCACCCTCGTCCGAGATCACCTCGCGGGGGGCTAGCTTGAAAACGGGGTTTTCAAATATGCCTACATGATCGCCAATGCGCATGCGCATACGCGGTCCGCGAACTTCATTGCCACGATTCATTAGCAACACATTTCCTTGCGCCTCGGCCTCGTCTGTCGCCTGCCAGTAACGAATGTGATCCGCATAAAGGGTCATACCGCCTTTGCGGACCTCCGCGTTCCCGCTTGCCTCCAATTCGCCCTCGGTGAGGCCCTCAAGGCGATCCGCTACCACGAAAATGGGCAAATCCTCGCCTTCGGGCGCCGGCCCGAGTGAGCGCTGCAATTGCAAGGGCAAACCCTGCGCAAATAAAGACGATCCGCAGAGCGCGAGCGCAGTGGTCAGCACCGCGCGAACGGTACGCAAAGGAAAGAAAGTCATTGAAATGGAAGAGGCCTGCTATTTTTGGCTGCTAAAATCGCACAAAGCCGCGTTCCTGGCAACGCAAAAGAATTGGCGCAACGCCGCAGCAGGCGTGCCGGCGCGGTAAATCCAGAATATTTCGATCAAGGTTTGTCGATGAATGTATCGCCAGTTCCAATCATCCAAGGCGTTGTTTTGCTTTGTCCGCGCTCGTACTGTCGGACGATCATACTGCGCGTTTGATTCGGAAATCCCAGGACGCTCACACATGGATCGCCGCGCGCAACTTGAACAATGGCTGTATAGCCACTACCCGGCAGGGAGCTTTAACCTCTCGCCCGCTTCTGCGGATGCCAGTTTCAGGCGGTATTTCCGCCTTCAATTCAATGCGGGTGAGCCGCGCACCTTGATCGCGATGGACGCCCCGCCGGAACGGGAAAATTCCCAGCCCTTCGTACAAGTGGCGGGAATCCTGACCGAAGCCGGCCTGAACGCCCCGCGCATCGTGCAACAAGACCTGGATCAAGGTTTCTTGCTGCTCACGGACCTAGGAACTCAGACCTACCTCGAAGTCATTAACGAGCAGAATGCGGATGAACTGTTTGGAACGGCGATCGACGCACTCATCACCTGGCAACTGGCCAGCAAGCCGGGCGTGTTGCCGCCGTACGACGCGGCCCTGCTGAGACGGGAAGTGGCGCTCTTTCCAGACTGGTATGTGGCCAAGCACCTCAAAATCGAATTGAACGATTCTCAACGCAACGTTTTGGATCGCAGTTTTGCCCTGATCATTGCCAGCAATCTCGCGCAGCCCCAGGTCTATGTGCATCGGGATTACATGCCGCGCAATTTGATGATCAGCAGCCCCAATCCCGGCATTCTGGATTTTCAGGACGCAGTCTACGGTCCGATCACCTACGACTTGTTGTCTTTGTTCAAGGACGCCTTTTTGAGCTGGGAAGAGCCGCGCGTACTGGATTGGGTGATCCGTTATTGGGAAAAAGGGCGCGCCGCCGGTCTGCCGGTGAAGGAAGACTTCGGCGAGTTCTACCGCGATTTCGAATGGATGGGGCTACAACGGCATTTGAAAGTGGCCGGTATTTTCGCCCGCCTGTGCTATCGAGACGGCAAACAAAATTATCTGTCCGACGTCCCGCGGTTCCTGAATTACATCCGCAAAACCTGCGAGCGTTATGACGCCATGAAGCCGCTGCTGTTTCTGTTGGACGAGCTGGAACGGCGCGACCCCAAAATCGGCTACAGTTTTTAGGGAATGTCTGATTAAGGGGTTGCCACCCCTTAAAATTGCCCCCGGCATAACGCCGCTTGCAGCGGCATTAGCCTTCGCCGCAATCTGCGGCAAGCCGCAGATTGTCCCGCAAATTCACGGAAGCTCTGATTTGCGGAATAACTTAATCAGAGCTTCCTTAGGTTCGTACATGAAAGCAATGATCCTTGCGGCTGGCCGCGGCGAACGTATGCGCCCCCTCACCGACCACATACCCAAACCTTTATTGGAGGTCGGAGGGAAGACGCTCATCGGCCGCCTGATTGAGCGACTGGCACGAGCCGGCGTGACCGATCTAGTCATCAATCACGCGCATCTGGGCTTGCAAATCGAAGAGGCGTTAGGGAACGGCCATGCTTACGGCGTGCGCATTCAATATTCATCGGAGGGCGAAGCCTTGGAAACCGCCGGGGGCATCGCAAAAGCCTTGCCTTTGCTCGGAGATGCCCCTTTTATCGCCGCCAATGCGGATGTCTATAGCGATTTTGACTTCAGCGCTTTGCGCAACCGCGATCTGGGCTCTTCGCTCGCACACTTGGTGCTCGTAAATAATCCACCTCAACATCCGCGTGGAGATTTTGTTCTAAGCGATGGACGGGTGCGCAATAGCGGGGGAGATATGCTCACCTTCGCCGGGATTGGTCTATACCGCCCGCAGCTTTTTGCCAGTGTAAAAGTGGGCAACAAAGCGCAGTCGGCGCCCCTTCTACGCGCCGCTGCGGACGAAGGCCGGGTGACCGGCGAGCATTTCCGCGGAACATGGCAGGATATCGGGACACCCGAGCGGTTGGACTCCCTCAACGCCGAGTTACGCGCCCTCAACCCCTAGGAATGTTCGGTTAGCCTCGTAATTTAACGGAAGCTTTGGTATGAAAAACACCTTAAATCGGCACTTCCCTAGCCTTTGGACCGCAGCCCAAGGACAATAGGTCGATGATCGATTTCAAGCCTTTCGCGGCGCGCCGCAAGCAACTGGTCGAACACATGGGCACAGGCATCGCCATCGTGCCCACCGCGCCGGAACGCATTCGCAATCGCGACAGCGATTATCTGTATCGCTTCGACAGTTACTTTTACTATCTGACCGCTTTTCCCGAGCCCGAGGCGATGTTGGTCATCGTGGCCGGCGAGCAGCCACAGTCGATTTTATTCTGTCGTGAAAAGCATCCGGAGCGCGAACTGTGGGACGGTTTTCGTTTCGGCCCCGATGCTGCGCGCGATCTATTCGGGTTCGACGCGGCGTATTCCATCGCCAAGCTCGATGAAATGCTGCCCCAACTGATGGCCAATCGGCAGGTTGTGCATTACGCGCTGGGCATGGACGTCGCATGGGATGCGCGACTCACCGGCTGGTTGAATGACGTGCGAGCACTCGGCCGTACCGGCGTAACGGCTCCCGTTGAAGTCCGCGACCTGCGTTTGGCGCTCGATGAAATGCGCTTGCACAAAGACGCACACGAAATCGACTTGATGCAGCGCGCCGCCGATATTTCGTCCGTCGCTCATATTCGCGCCATGCAGGCGACACAGCCCGGCAAAAAAGAATACGAAATCGAAGCGGAATTGCTTTACGAGTTTCGCCGCCAGGGTTCCCAGTTTCCCGCGTACTGGCCGATTGTGGCCGGCGGAGCCAATTCCTGCGTGCTTCATTACCGCGAAAACAACCGAACGCTACGAGACGGCGATCTGCTACTCATAGACGCGGGCTGCGAGTACGATGGCTACGCGGCCGATATCACCCGCACATTCCCGATCAATGGGACCTTCAGCGGGCCGCAACGCGAAGTCTATGAACTCGTGCTGGCGGCGCAAATGGCCGCCATCGCCGAGGTGCGGCCTGGGCAACACTGGAATGCAGCCCATGACGCAGCGGTAAAGGTCTTGGCGCAAGGTTTCATCGATCTGGGCTTGTGCTCGGGCACGCTCGATAGCGTCCTCGAAAGCGGTGACTATCGTCGCTTCTATATGCATCGCACCGGCCATTGGTTAGGCCTGGACGTACACGATGCGGGCGAATACAAAGCGAACGGTGATTGGCGTCCGCTCGCGCCGGGCATGACGCTCACGGTGGAGCCGGGTTGTTATATCCGTCCGGCCGACAACGTTCCGGAAGCCTTCTGGAACATCGGTGTCCGTATTGAAGATGATGCCCTGGTGACCCCGGAGGGCTGCAAGATCCTCACTGCCGCCACGCCCAAAACCGTAGCGGATATCGAAGCGCTTATGCGCAGCTGAATCCCCGATGCATGACGTCCTCATTGCCGGCGGCGGTCCCGTCGGCGCCTCCCTGGCCTTGCATTTGGCCGATAGCGGACTTGATGTCGCGGTAGTCAGCAGTTCGCCCCGCAAAGAAGAAGCGCTTCGACCCGTCGCGCTGTCGCACGCGAGCCGTTTGCTGCTGGAACGCATTGACGCCTTCGATGCGAGCGCCTGCGCCCCCATTCACAGCGTGCATGTTTCGCAGCAAGGGGGGTTCGGGCGCACCTTGATACAGCGCGAAGAACTCGGCGTTCCCGCGCTGGGCTACGTTTTCGATTTGGGACAACTAAGCGAGGGACTGAGCGCGCGCCTCGGCAAGTCACGCGTCGACGGTCGCGTACTGCAGTGGGATGCCGACGAATCCGGTGTACGCGTGGATGTGCATCAGAACGATCAAGCCATCACCTTGGAAGCGCGGCTGCTGATTGTCGCTGACGGCGGGCAATGGGCGGGCGACGATCTGGCGATTCGCGATTACGAGCAGAGTGCGGTAGTGGCCACGGTGCAGAGCAAGGAAGCCCCTGCGGGCCGTGCGTGGGAGCGTTTTTGCGACACTGGACCACTCGCGCTACTGCCCTACGCCGACCGTTATGCCGCGGTCTGGACAACAACGCATCGACAAGCGGAGACGCTTGCGGCTATGGAGGAAAAAGCCTTTCTGCGAGCGCTGCAGCAAGCCTTCGGGTCGCGTTTGGGGCCATTTCTGGAAGCGGGTCCTCGCCTCAAATTTCCCTTAATCTTGAAATACCGAAAAAACCCGATTGCGGGGTTACGCACGTTGATCATCGGTAACGCCGCACAAAGCCTCCACCCGGTTGCGGGTCAAGGCCTGAACCTGGGTTTGCGCGACGTCTTCGAATTGGCCGAACAAATACGAATGGTCCCGCGCGACCGAATCGGCGATGGACTATTTCTTCAAGCCTATGCGGAGCGCAGACATATCGATCGGCGCGCGACTATCACCGCGACTGATTCGCTGGTACAGCTTTTTTCCGGCGATGCCCTTGGGCTCAGTCATGCACGCGGATTGGCGTTGACCGCCTTGGATCTTTTCACACCGATACGACGTGTCTTTGCGCGTCGCATGGTTTACGGTCTACGAAACTTTCCCTAAGCCACCCGGCCTGCACTGATTAGCCCCGCAACGCTGCGTAAAAATGTGGCGCAGTGCATTTATGTCACATTCTTAGTCATGCATTGTCGTGCGCAAGCGCCGTATTGAAAAAGCCAATGTCGCACTTCCAAGTTTGGCGGTAGAATCGCCCTCCCTTTTTGTACATCCCCTAATCACGAATCATGCGCATCGGCACTCATGTGCTGCGGAATAATTTATTCGTCGCACCCATGGCGGGTGTGACCGATCGTCCATTCCGTCAATTGTGCAAACGCTTCGGTGCGGGCCTGGCCGTGTCCGAAATGGTTTCCTCCAACTCCCTGTTGTGGGGTAGCGAAAAGACCAAACGTCGCGCCAATCACGACGGCGAGGTCTCGCCGATTTCCGTGCAAATCGCGGGCGCAGATCCGCAAATGATGGCCGACGCCGCGCGCTACAACGTCGACGAGGGTGCGCAGATCATCGACATCAATATGGGCTGCCCAGCCAAGAAGGTTTGTAACGTCATGGCCGGTTCCGCACTGCTGAAAGACGAGCCGCTGGTGGCGCAAATCGTCGAAGCGGTGGTCAAGGCAGTCAATGTGCCGGTGACGCTGAAATTCCGCACCGGCTGGGACACGCAGAATAAAAACGCGCTGGCGATTGCCAAAATCGCCGAAGACGCGGGCATCCAGTTGCTATCCATTCACGGACGCACACGCGCTTGCGGTTATAAAGGCCATGCCGAATACGACACCATTCGCGCCGTCAAAGCGCATACGCGCCTGCCCGTGATCGCGAATGGCGACATCACTACGCCCGAAGAAGCGAAGCATGTGCTCGCCTACACCGGCGCGGATGGGGTCATGATCGGACGCGCCGCCCAAGGGCGTCCGTGGATCTTCAGAGAAATCGAATATTACTTGGCTACAGGCACGCATTTATCGCCACCGCTGGTGACGGAAATTCGTACTGTGTTGATTGAGCATTTGCATGACTTGTATGCGTTCTACGGCCTTGATACTGGGGTAAAGGTCGCGCGCAAACATATATCCTGGTACACCAAGGGCCTGCATGGTTCGGCGGCGTTTCGCCGCGCGATGAACGAATTGACCAGCTGCAAAGAACAGCTGGCTGCGGTCGACGCGTTTTTGTCCGGACTCGAAGAACAGGCCCAGCATCTGCAGTACGAGGAAGCGGAGGAGGCTGTTGTATGAAACAAAGCAGTAGTGAACTGAGCGATTGCGTACGCAAATCGCTCGATCGATATTTCAAGGATTTAGACGGCGAAATGCCGCATGCCGTTTATGAAATGGTGTTGAAAAACGTCGAACGTCCGATGCTGGAAGCGATCTTGCATCGCGCCGAAGGCAATCAAACCATTGCAGCCGAAATGTTGGGCATCAATCGCAATACCCTGCGCAAAAAAATACAACAATATAAGATCAAGTATTAGGCTCGCGCCGGTGCGCGCGCCGTCACCGATTCGAGATGAACATCCGTATCCGGCAAGCGCTACTCAGCGTCTCCGATAAGCAAGGCGTGGTCGAACTCGCCCGCGTGCTCACGGGCTATGGCGTACGCCTGCTGTCTACGGGCGGCACGGCGCAATTGCTGGCGGCGCAAGGCATTTCCGTCACCGAAGTGTCGGAACACACCGGATTTGCAGAAATGCTGGACGGTCGGGTTAAAACCCTGCATCCCAAGATTCACGGCGGGATTCTGGCGCGACGCGATCTGCCAGCGCATATGCAAGCCATCGCGCAGGCCGGCATCGATCCCATCGACCTCGTGGTCGTCAACCTCTATCCCTTCAGCGCAACCGTGGCTAAAGCGGGCTGTACGCTGGACGATGCGGTCGAAAACATCGATATCGGCGGCCCGGCCATGGTGCGCGCGGCGGCAAAAAATTATGGCGGGGTGGCGATCGTTACCGAACCGGCGGACTATGTGTCGCTGATCGAGGAACTCAAAGCGAATGACGGCGCTCTGAGCGCGACAACGCGTTTCGCCTTGGCGAAAAAAGCCTACGCGCATACCGCCGCTTACGATGGCGCCGTGGCGAACTACCTGAGCAGCCTCGACGAGAACAATGTGCCGCAGCGCTTTCCCACGCGCCTCAATCTGCAATGGGAAAAAATCCAAGGCATGCGTTACGGCGAGAATCCGCATCAGGAAGCGGCGTTCTATCGCGACCTGAATCCCGTTGCAGGAAGCGTGGCCCGTTATGAACAGCTCCAAGGCAAGGAGTTGTCCTATAACAACATCGCGGATGCGGATGCGGCCTGGGAGTGCGTGAAAAGCTTTGACCTGCCCGCATGCGTAATCATCAAGCATGCCAATCCCTGCGGCGTGGCGCAGGCGGACAATCCGCTGCAAGCCTACGAACGCGCCTTCAGTACTGATCCGACCTCTGCCTTCGGCGGCATCATCGCCTTCAACCGCAGGGTGGATCGCGCCACGGCCGAAGCAGTCGCCGAACAGTTTATGGAAGTGCTGATCGCGCCCGAATTCGACGATGAGGCTTTGGCCTTGCTCAAGACCAAGGCAAATGTACGCGTGCTGTGCATTCCGCTTGCTCGCGAACTGCAAACCTTCGATTTCAAACGCGTCGGCGGCGGTCTGCTCGTGCAAACCCCCGACACACATTCCGCAAGCACCGGTGATCTCAAAATCGTGACGCGTCGCACGCCCAGCGAGGCCGAATTGGCCGATCTAAAGTTCGCGTGGCGTGTAGCGACCTATGTCAAATCCAATGCCATCGTGTATTGCGCCAAGGGCATGACTTTAGGCGTGGGCGCCGGCCAGATGAGTCGGGTCGATAGCGCGCGCATCGCCGCGATCAAGGCGCAGAACGCAGGATTGGACTTGAAGGGCTCAGTCGTCGCCTCGGATGCCTTCTTTCCGTTTCGGGACGGCGTGGATGTTCTGGCCCAAGCAGGCGCCAAAGCCATTATTCAACCCGGCGGCAGCATGCGGGACGATGAAGTCATCGCCGCGGCGGACGAACTAGGACTGGCGATGGTATTCACCGGCGTGCGACACTTCAGGCACTAAGCCCCAACTAATGGTCGCGAATGCGCAGCTGAACGAGCGAGAACAAAACAACAAAACAACGGTTTGGACGCTTTAAGCCGGCGACGTGATTCATTAATAAACCTTAATCAGAGCCTCCTTAGCGGCGAAAGCCGTATTGCAAAAGTTTCACCGCAGGAAACGATCGCACGAGTAGGCAACTTATTTTCGATTAGACAAGATGAAACTTTTAGTCATCGGCAACGGCGGACGCGAACACGCAATCGCCTGGCGTCTCGCACAAAGCCCACGCATTCAGATGGTGTACGTCGCACCGGGCAATGGCGGCAGTGCGCTGGAGAGCGGGGTAGAAAATTTACCCATCACCGCTTTGCAGGAATTGGCGAGCTTTGCCGAACGCGAAAAAATTTATCTGACCGTTGTCGGTCCCGAAGCACCGCTCGCCGCTGGTGTCGTCGATCTTTTCCGCTCCAGGGGCTTGCGCATATTCGGACCGACTCAAGCGGCCGCGCAATTGGAAAGTTCCAAGGACTTCGCCAAGCGCTTTCTACTTCGACACAAAATTCCCACGGCGGCTTATGAAACCTTTAGCGACGCCAAATTAGCCCGTGCTTATGTGAACAAAAAAGGTGCGCCGATCGTCATCAAGGCCGACGGTCTGGCCGCAGGCAAAGGTGTCGTGGTCGCCATGACGCTTGAAGAAGCGCATGAAGCCATCGACAAAATGCTGGTCGGTAACAGCATGGGGGATGCAGGCGCGCGCGTGGTCATCGAGGATTTTCTCGATGGCGAAGAAGCCAGCTTCATTGTTCTCGCGGATGGCGAACATGTTCTGCCGCTCGCCACCAGCCAGGATCACAAACGCCTGAAAGACGGCGATCAAGGCCCCAATACCGGCGGCATGGGCGCTTACTCCCCCGCACCCGTGGTAACGCCGGCTGTGCACGCGCGCGTGATGCGCGAAATCGTACTGCCGACCATGCGCGGCATGAAGGCGGATGGTCTTCCCTACTCCGGTTTTTTGTATGCGGGTTTGATGATCGACGCGCAAGGGAATCCCAAAGTTATTGAATTCAATTGCCGCTTGGGCGACCCTGAAACGCAGCCAATTTTGTTGCGCTTGAAAAGCGATTTCTTCGAACTGATCGAGTTGGCGGTGGACGGCAAACTCGCTCGTGCAGAAGCCGAATGGGACCGACGCGCGGCATTGGGCATAGTGATGGCCGCGGCAAATTATCCCGAAACACCGCGCAAAGGCGATGTCATCGAAGGACTGCCCAAAACGAGCGAGGAAGATGTCCACGTTTTTCATGCCGGCACCTCGGCGAAAGACGGCAAGATCCTCACTAACGGCGGACGCGTCCTTTGCGTCACCGCCTTAGGCGACAACGTGAAATTAGCCAAAGCGCGCGCCTATCAGATCGCCGACCGCATTCGCTTCACCGGCGCGCAAATGCGCCGTGACATCGGCTATCGTGCCATCGAAGCCCGCATCAAAGGCTGATGAACAAGCTTTCGATCAAGAATTACCTCGTCGATCTCCAGGCGCGCATCGTTGCCGAAATGGAGCGCGTGGACGGCGGCCGTTTTGCCGTCGACGATTGGGAAAGGCCGCAAGGCAATTTGCAAGGCAGGGGGAGTAGTCGCCTGATCGAAGACGGCGCCGTATTCGAACGGGGTGGCGTCAATTTTTCCCATGTCACCGGCCCTACACTTCCGTCATCGGCAACCGCCGCACGACCCGAACTCACCGGCCGGAGCTTCGAAGCGATGGGTGTCTCGCTCGTCTTGCATCCGCGCAATCCCTATGTGCCCACCGTTCACATGAACGTACGATTTCTCGTCGCCGAAAAAGCCGGCAGCGAAGCAGCGTGGTGGTTCGGCGGCGGCATGGACCTCACGCCTTATTACGGCTTTGAAGAAGACGCTCGGCATTTTCATAAGCAATGCAAAGCAGCGCTCGACCCCTTCGGCGATGAATTCCATCCCCGTTACAAAGACTGGTGCGATCAGTATTTTTTTATCAAGCATCGCAACGAAGCGCGCGGGGTCGGCGGTATTTTTTTCGACGACTTGCACGAACCGGATTTCGATACGTGCAGCGCCTTGATGCGTAGCGTGGGCGACCATTTCGTGCCGGCCTATGCGCCCATTGTCGAAGCGCGCCAAGCGCTACCCTATAGCGAGCGTGAGCGGGAATTTCAGGCTTATAGACGCGGGCGTTACGTCGAGTTCAACTTGGTTTATGACCGTGGCACCTTGTTCGGATTGCAATCTGGTGGCCGCGCCGAATCGATTTTGATGTCCTTGCCGCCGGTCGTGAAATGGCGCTACGACTGGCATCCCGATCCGGGCACGCCCGAGGCCAAGCTATACACCGATTTTCTACCGCCACGCGCCTGGGCCTAGGCGCTCAAGCCGGCAGGAAGAGTTCCAGCAGTTCGTTCAAGTAGCGCTGACCGTGCTCGGTCGGCTGTATGCGCTCATGCGTGCGCAGGATCAGCCCTTTTTCCTCCGCGATCCGTAAGCCTTTTTCCGCTGCGGCGATTTGCAAACCCGTTCGTTCATGGAAATCGCCCACCGCGAAGCCTTCGGGCAGGCGCATCAAATTGAGCATGAATTCGAAAGGCAGATCGGCGCGCGTCAGTTCCCGACGTTCGGACACCGCATCGCCCGCTTGCACTTTCTCCAGATAAGACTTCGGTTGCTTATATCGCGCCTCTCGAACAATGCGATCGTGAAAAGAAAGTTTCGAATGGGCGCCCGCCCCGATGCCTAAATAGTCGCCGAACCGCCAGTAATTCAGATTGTGGCGGCAACGCTTGCCGGGCCGCGCATAGGCCGAGGTTTCGTAGTGCTCGTAGCCTGCTCCAACCAGATGGTCGATCACCATTTCGTGGATATCGGCCGATGCGTCTTCATCCGGGAGCGCCGGCGGATAGCGATGGAAGTAGGTGTTGGGCTCGATCGTCAGGTGATAGAAGGACAAATGCGGCGCCCCAAACGAAAGCGCCGTATTTAAATCATCGATGGCCTCGGCCACGGTCTGTTGCGGCAGCGCATACATGAGATCGAGGTTGTACAAATCGAAATTCGCCTGCGCGATTTCAATCGCGCGCTTCGCTTCCGCTTCGTCGTGAATACGGCCCAGCGCTTTCAAATGCCTGGGATTGAAGCTTTGCACACCAATGGACAGGCGGTTGATTCCGGCGGCGCGGAAATCGGCAAACTTTTGCGCTTCGAAGGTGCCGGGATTCGCTTCCATGGTGATTTCCGCGTCGGTGGCCACCGTCACGCGCGCACGGATCGCCGCAAGCAGTCGATCAACCGATTCAGCCGACAACAGGCTCGGCGTGCCCCCACCCAAAAAAATCGAATACACCCGCCGCCCCCAAATCTGAGGCAAAGCGTGTTCGAGATCGGTAATCAATGCGTCGATGTAGGATGCCTCGGGCACTTCCCCGCGCGCTTCATGCGAATTGAAATCGCAATAAGGACATTTCCGCACGCACCAAGGGATGTGCACATACAAGGAAAGCGGCGGCAGGCTTTGCAAGCGTATGCCGGCCAAACCACTCGCAACAACCGGCATAACGGGCATCAGGAAGCCTCTTGCAATAGTATGAGGAGTCGCCGCAACGCCAAGCCGCGATGACTCATCGAATGTTTCGTTGCAGCATCAAGCTCTGCGGCCGTAAGCCCCTTATCGGGCACCAGGAAGTACGGGTCGTAGCCGAATCCACCTGAGCCGCGCGGCGTATCGATCACCTCGCCGTGCCAGCGCCCTTCCGCAATCAAAGGCTCAGGGTCATCCGCGTGACGGACCAGGACAATGACGCAGTAGTAATGTGCGCGGCGATCCGATCGATCCTTCAACAAGGCCACGAGCTTTTCGTTATTGCGTGAATCGGACTTGGGTTCCCCTGCAAAACGAGCCGAATGCACCCCAGGCTCCCCGTCCAATACGGCAACGCATATACCTGAATCATCGGCCATGGCGGGCAAACCGCTGTGGCGCGCGGCATGACGCGCCTTGGCCAAAGCGTTTTCGACAAAGGTGGAAAAAGGTTCGTCAGCTTCCGGCACCCCGAGTTCCGCTTGTGGAACGACTTGCATATCGAGTGGGGCCAGCATTTGCGCGAATTCGCGCAGCTTGCCGGGATTGTTGGAAGCGAGGACTAGGCGTTGCATGGGGCCCACTCAGACGACGGCACAGAGAAAGCAGAATATTAACCTCTGCGACCTCTAACCTCTGAGTTAAAGCCTTAGTTAAAAGGCTAAGTCAGAGCTTCAATGCCTGCTTTTGCGCCGCGATGAGTTGGTTGATCCCGCTTTCGGACAGACGCATCAGTTCGTCCATTTGCGCGCGCGTGAAAGGCGCGCCTTCGGCCGTGCCCTGAACCTCGACAAAACCACCTGCGCCCGTCATGACGACGTTCATATCGGTATCGCAAGCGGAATCTTCGATGTAATCCAGGTCCAGGACCGGCACGCCTTCGTAGACCCCTACCGAGATGGCGGCCACGAAATCGCGAATCGGCGACTGCGCCAACAAGCCACTCTGGCTGAGTGCCGTCACCGCGTCGTGCGCGGCCACAAAGGCCCCCGTAATGCTGGCGGTCCGGGTGCCCCCATCGGCTTGTATGACGTCGCAATCGATTTGGATCGTGCGTTGCCCGAGCGCGCTCAAATCGAAGACAGCACGCAAGCTGCGCCCGATCAGACGCTGAATTTCCTGCGTGCGACCGCTTTGTTTACCGCGGGCCGCTTCGCGATCCATCCGCGTATGCGTGGAGCGCGGCAGCATGCCGTATTCGGCGGTCAGCCAGCCCTGGTTCTTCTCGCGCAAAAAAGGCGGCACGCGCTCTTCGACACTGGCGGTGCACAACACTTTGGTGTCGCCGAATTCGACAAGCACCGACCCTTCCGCATGTTTGGTATAGCCGCGGGTGATGCGCACCGGTCGCAATTGGTCGGACGCGCGGCCGCTGGGCCGCGTTACTTCCTTCGTACTCACTTGGTTTGCTTCCTGATGGCAATGCGGATTTCGTCAATCGCCCGTTCGATTTCATCATCGCTCAAATAACCGCTTACGGGTTCCTGCGTTTCGGTTTTGCCGAACGGCTTGACCGTGGAGCGATGGTCGGTGTCGTTCATGGTGACGGTGGAAATCCATTTGCTGTCTTCCGCCACAGGTTGTTCTTCGGCCCAAGTGATGGCCAGCGCCGACAAGTTGTCGCCTTCTTTGCCCGCACGCGCCGCAGCCATGTCGAGCAGCTTCGGAATCGCACCCATGATTTCATCGAGCAGCAATGCTTCGCAAATTATGCGCCCGGATAGCGGGCCCCAGAGCCCGTCGCTACACATCAGAATGGTGTCGCGATGACGCAGCGCCGTGGCCCGCGACAATTCGATTTTGGGCGGAGCCATCTGCCCCAAGCAATTGAAAATCTTGTTGCGGTCCGGGTGCACAGCGACCGCCTCTTCGCGTATGCGCCCCGAATCGACGAGCATCTGTACGCGCGAATGATCGCGGGTCTGTCCTTCGATGCGTCCTTCGCGGATCAAATAAAGTCGTGAATCGCCTACGTGCGCCCAATAGGCAAGCCCGTCCTGCACGACGCAGGCGACGCAAGTGGTACGCGGCGTTTCCAGCAAGCCGCGTACATTGGCGTAGTCGATGATCGCCAGATGCGCGTGCATGATGGTGTCGAGTAGGAACTTGAAGGGCTCGTTCAGCCGTGGCTGCGCCTGACGCTGAAAGGCCTCGACAATGAACTGTGTCGCAATTTGCGCCGCCACTTCGCCGTGCAAGTGGCCGCCCATACCATCTGCGATCACCATGCAAAGCGAATCGCGGCTATAGGAATAAGCTACGCGATCCTGATTGGCCTTGCGCGGTCCCTGGCGGCTTTCCTGATAGATACTGAATTTCATTGCCACACCCCGTCGCGGGCTCGAAGGCCATGTCGCAGTGTAAGCCGACACTCCTCGGAGCAATAGGATAGACGAGGATTAAGGCGGAAATTAGTCATCGTCCGGCCAACTTACTCAGTGTGCCACGCAGGCTATTGGCGAAGCCTCGCTTGCGAGGGCCCTCGGGGTCGCGTTCGCGCAACAGCACCTTTTGCAGCGCCATGACACTTTGCGGGCGCTGTAAATGATCCAACTGCAGGCACCAGTCGATGGTTTCCAACAGTTGGTCCGAATATTTGCCTGCAAACAGCTTGGTACAAGACACGTAGCGGTCGCGTACGACACGCAGATCGGCCGCCTGGGGGGCAGCGCCGGCGAGACACGCGAATAGGCTTGCGCCCACCGAATAGATATCGCTCCATGGTCCCAGCAAATCGCGCTTTTGGTAATGCTCGGGTGAAGCGAAGCCCGGCGTATACATGGGATTCAGTTTGAAACCTTCGGTGGTCAACGTTTGACGCGCGGCGCCGAAGTCGATCAGCACAGGGGTTCCGTCATTCCGGATATAAATGTTTGCCGGCTTGATATCCAGATGCAGCAGCTTATTGGTATGCACCTCGCGCAGCCCGTTTAGCAGCATGGTGAATACGCGGCGGATGAAATTTTCCTTCATCGAGCCGCGTCGCGCCTGGATGTGTTCCTGCAAGGTGCGCCCGCGCTCGTAACGCATCACGAGATAAACCGTTTCATTGGCACGGAAGAAATTCAACACTCGAACCACGTTCGGATGCGAAAGTCGCGCCAGGGCCCGGCCTTCCTCGAAAAAGCATTTCATGCCATAACGGAAGGTAGCCAGGTTTTCCTCGGCCACCGAGGGCAACGCGTCGCCGTCTTTGCGCAAGGCCAAGGAACTAGGCAAGTATTCCTTGATCGCGACCGGCTGCTCGGTCTCATCGTGCGCCAAATACACGATCGAGAAGCCCCCGCAGGAAAGCATCTTGGTGACGCGATAATTCTGCAGTTGATAGCCATCCGGCAAAGGCTGGTTTGCTTGCGATGGCATGAGGCGCGTTATGCGATATAAGATATGGTTTTTGCGCGCCCGATTGTCTTTGTTTGACTCGTCAAAGTAAAGAATCGGTGACTCAAAGCCCCTCATTTCGCCCTAAAGCGGGGCTCAAATAGGCAAAAAGCCCGCATTCGCGGCCCCGAACCACCCTAAGACAAATCATCACATGATCCAAAGCATGACCGGTTACGCCGCTGTAACGCGCGAATTGCCGCAAGGGGCTTTAACGCTTGATTTGCGCAGCGTGAACAGCCGATTCCTCGATGTGCAATTCCGCATTTCCGAAGACTTGCGGGCGGTAGAGCCACTCTTGCGCGAGTTGATCGGTGCGGCGCTCACGCGCGGCAAGATCGATTGCCGCTTGGGTTTTTCCGCCGCGACGCTGGCGCAAAAAGACGCCCGACTGAATACCGCGGTCGTCACGCGCCTGGGGCAATTAGCCGCAGGCGTGCGGGAAGCATTGCCCGAAGCGCTGCCCTTGCGTGTCGTCGATGTACTCAACTGGCCCGGGGTCCTGGCCGACGATGCGGATTCGACCGAAGCACTACGCGAAGCTGTGACCGCCGCGGCGAATGAAGCCTTAAGCGAGCTCAAAGCCGCGCGGGCGCGGGAGGGAGCCAAACTGGCGGAGATGATCCGCGAGCGTGTGGCCCGTATACGCGGCCGACTTGGCGAACTCGAACCGTTGATCCCGCAGGCGATTGCAGCGTATGAGGAAAAACTCGCCACCAAGCTGCGCGAAGTCCTGAGCGGCGGAGAAGAAGAGCGCATCCGGCAGGAAATCGCGGTATTCGGCGTCCGCATCGATGTGGCCGAAGAATTGTCCCGGCTCTCCACCCATTTGGATGAAGTCGATCGTGTCCTTAAAACTGGAGGGGCTGTGGGCAAGCGTCTGGATTTCCTCATGCAGGAACTCAATCGCGAAACGAATACCCTGGGCTCCAAGTCCGTCTCCAAAGAATTGTCCGCCGCCGTGCTCGATTTCAAATTACTGATCGAGCAAATGCGCGAACAAGTGCAGAACTTGGAATAATGAACAATCGCTAGGCTGAGGAGCTTTGCCCAGCTCTCTTGGCGAAGGGCATCAATTTAAAACCTTCGCGTAAGGGACCTTGGCCCCTAGGTGCATTTGAAATTAAGACTGAGGAAGGTCGCGAGCCCGCGTAGCGGGGCGAGCGCGGACGAGGGGTATACATGGCCAAAGCGGCCGCTCAACCCAATAGACCTTCGCTCAAAATTCAAGCCGGATAGAACGTCCCGTCTTCCGGAGTAGGAGAAGATTTGAACGGCCAGTTGTTTATCGTGGCAGCCCCCTCCGGGGCCGGAAAATCGACCTTGGTGAACGCCTTGTTGGCGGATGACTCGGATTTGTCGCTTTCTGTGTCCTACACCACCCGCGCACCAAGGCCCGGGGAACTTGACGGGCGGGAATATCACTTCGTCGACCGAGCTGCTTTCCAGCGCATGCTGGAAGCAGGCGAATTCCTGGAAAGCGCCGAGGTCCATGGAAATTGGTATGCCACATCGCAAAAACAAATTGCTGCAATGCGAGCGGCTGGCCGGGACGTGGTATTGGAAATCGATTGGCAAGGCGCCCAGCAAGTCCGCAGGATCTTTGCCGACGCCGTGAGTATTTTCATCCTGCCTCCCTCGCTGGAAGAACTGGGCCGCCGGCTCGTCAACCGGGCCCAGGACAGCGAAGAAGTGATCCAGCGACGGCTCGCTGCTGCCGCAGACGAAATCGGTCATGCGGTCGAGTTCGATTATGTTATTATTAACAAAGACTTCGACACAGCGCGCCACGATATCGCGGCTGTTGTGCGGGCCTCTCGATTAACGCTGGCCCGTCAAAGCGCCCGTTATCCGCATTTATTCAAGCTCAAGGATTAATCCCTCATGGCCCGTATCACCGTAGACGATTGCCTGCAACGCATTCCTAACCGCTTTCAACTGACCCTGGCGGCCACATATCGTGCGCGCCAACTGGCACAAGGCGGCAGCCCTAAAGTTGAATCCAATCGTGACAAGCCAACCGTGATTGCGCTGCGGGAAGTGGCTCTCGGACTAGTGGGACTGGAAATGTTGACCCGCGTCCACCAGAGTTGAACTGCGGGACGCGATCTCAAACTCTTAGATGCCGGGGCACGCCGACCCCGGCGCCGCATCGGTTTCATTCGGCGTAGCGCGCCCCGAGGGCCAAAAGCGTGAGCGCTCTTCCCGATCTCTCGCATCTGAAGAACACGCTGGCGGTTTATCTCAAACCGACCGACTTGCGTCGCATCGAAGAGGCCTACCACTTCAGCGACGCCGCCCACCAAGGGCAATTCCGCAATAGCGGCGAACCGTACATCTCCCATCCCATCGCGGTTGCCGAAATCCTGTCCGAGTGGCAGCTCGATTCGCAAACCCTCATCGCCGCGCTGCTGCATGACGTCGTTGAAGACACCAATATTTCGAAGCAGGACATTAGCGAACGCTTCGGCAAGTCGGTCGCCGAGCTCGTAGATGGAGTTTCCAAACTCGATCGCATCGAGTTTCAAACGCAGCAGGATGCGCAGGCGGAAAACTTTCGCAAAATGCTGCTGGCGATGGCGCGCGACGTACGCGTCATTCTCATCAAGCTGGCGGATCGTCTGCACAATATGCGCACGCTCGACGCAGTGCGCCCCGACAAACGACGTCGCATCGCGCGCGAAACCATGGAGATCTATGCACCCATCGCGAGTCGCTTAGGTCTGGACGCACTATTCCGCGAATTGCAGGAACTGGCTTTCAAGCATCTTTATCCCCTGCGCTACGGCACGATCGCCAAAGCGGTGAAAGCCGCGCGCGGCAATCGACGCGAGGTGGTCAACAAAATCCTCGAGTCGATCAAGCAGAAGCTTGCCGCCGGCGGATTAGAGGCCACCGTAAGCGGGCGCGAGAAACACATTTATTCCATCTACAAAAAGATGCTGGAGAAGTCCCTGTCCTTTTCCGAAGTGCTGGACATCTACGCCTTCCGCGTCGTCGTCAAAGACATCCCCTCCTGCTATCTCGCGCTCGGTGTTCTGCATGGGCTGTACAAACCGGTGCCAGGCAAGTTCAAGGACTACATCGCCATTCCAAAAGGCAACGGTTATCAATCGCTACACACTGCGCTGATCGGCCCCTTCGGCATGCCGCTGGAAGTGCAGGTTCGAACCTGGGACATGCATCGCATCGCCGAAACAGGCGTGGCCTCGCACTGGCTTTATAAAGACGATGACCAAGCGTTGTCTGAAGTGCAACAGCGCACGCACAAATGGCTGCAATCGCTGGTGGAGCTGCAAAGCGCAAGCGGTGATCCGGCCGAATTCCTCGAGCACGTCAAGGTCGACCTCTTTCCGGATGAAGTCTACGTGTTCACACCCAAGGGCAAGATCATGTCCTTGCCACGCGGCGCCACCCCGGTCGATTTCGCCTACGCCGTTCACACCGACATCGGTAACCGCTGCGTGGCCGCAAAAGTGAATTTCGAACTCGTTCCCTTGCGCACCGAGTTACGTAACGGCGATCGCGTCGAAATCGTCACCGCCTCGCATGCGCATCCGAATCCCGCTTGGCTTTCTTATGTGCGCACGAGTCGAGCCCGTTCGCAAATCCGCCACTTCCTCAAAACAGTGCAACTGGAGGAGTCGACGGCGCTGGGTGAACGATTGCTCAGTCAAGCACTAAGGAGCCTGGGGACGAACCTGCTCGAAATCACGCCCGAACGCTGGGACAAGCTAGTGCGCGATTCCAGCGCCAAATCGCGCGAGGAAATCCTTGCCGATATCGGGCTCGGCAAGCGCCTGCCCGCCATCGTTGCTCGGCATCTGCTCGCTTTGACCGATCATTTTTCCGGCGAAAAGGCGCAAGGGTCGATCGTCATCCGAGGGTCCGAAGGCATCGCGGTGCAGTTCGCCAAATGTTGCCGCCCCATCCCAGGCGATCCCATTATCGGATTCATTAAAAAAGGCCAAGGCCTGGTGATCCATACGCATGACTGTCCTATCGGCGCCAAGTCGCGCACCGATCCGGAAAAGTGGATTGATGTCGAATGGGATGCGGAAGTCGGCAAGCTTTTCGAAGTGGGCATTCGCGTCATCGCCGCCAATCAACGCGGCGTGTTGGCCAAAGTCGCGGCCGCAATCGCCGAAGCAGGCTCCAATATCGACAATGTCAGCATGGACGAAGAACGCGGCGTCTATACCACCATGCATTTTACCGTGCAGGTCCAAAACCGCCTGCATTTGGCGCGCGTGATGAAATCCCTCCGCCGCATTCAGGACGTCGTCCGCATTACCCGCGTAAAAGATTAACGGCCAAAGGCGGATTGAGCGGTCTTTTCCCGGCTCGACCCGTCCGCCCGCGAACCATTGTCGACGCGCGATTAAGGTTTGCTGGACCATGCCGTGAAACACACGGGCCACTGCCGAACAATTACATCCGTGCGCGATGGCTCCAAGCGTGCGCACCAAGTGTTGTCGCAAGCGCGTGCAACCTTACAAAAGCGCTAGACCCTTTCTCGCCTCAATACGGTAATCGACGACATGCTTTGGCAAGGTGGTGGCTTTTTACCTATACTTCAGCGGATGCTAGCCAAGCAGCCCGCAGCGCAGGCCCCCTCTCGGTTCACACGGGGTAGTAAACAAGCGTGACAATCGTCGTCGTTCAATGAAAACCCTCGGCCCGCCACGCGCGAGGTCTTACCCTCTATACATTCATCTAGCGGTTCTATTTTCCGTACTGGTTTTGCTCACGGGAGGATTGATCGCATGGCTCGGTTATGGACAGGGCCGCGATCTCACTCTCGCCGCTACCGAAAACGTTTTCGATCATATCGGCCGCGAAACGCATTCCAGCCTTAGCGAAGCCTTTGAGCCCCTCAGCCGCTTCGTGGATGTGCTAGCGCTTCTGCCGCTGATCGACGCAAACACCCTGGACGAAAGGCTGCGGGCCTTGCCAGTTCTGCGACAGGCCTTCAGCCATGACTCACCCGTTGCAGCGATTTATACCGCTTATACGGACGGCGGTTTTTTTCTTTTCCGTCCCTTAACCAGCGAGACCGCGCGCACGTTTTTCGCAGCACCCGCGGAAGCGAAGTACCTGGTACTCAGCATTGAGCCACACAGCGCAGCACGTCCTCGCCCACTTTATATCTATTTCGACGAGCAACTACGCGAACTACAACGACGCGACCTTGGCGATTACGAATACGATCCGCGCACTCGGCCTTGGTATCTGTTGGCCCAAACACCGGGACAAACAGTCTTCACCGAAGCCTACGTGTTTTTTTCGACCGGCTCACCCGGCGTAACCATCGGCAAGCGCGCCAACGAGCGATCCGTTGTGGGTCTCGACATCACGCTCGCACACATCTCATCGAAGCTGGCAGAACTCGCCACTTTGCCCGGCATGCGCATCGCGTTGTTCGACGAACAGCGCCGCTTAGTTGCCCGCTCCGATGTCGCACATAGCGTCGTACGACGTGATGGCGACCGGCTTTCTTTAAGCACCCTGGACGATAGCGGCGATCCACTGCTTGCTGCTTTGCACATCCCCCAAGGCAAAAACAAAGCGATCGACCTGCGAATAGATGGACGGGAATGGAAAAACATCGTTCTTCCTGTAGATACTGCGCTCGGGCCGCTTTATCTCGCCATCGCGGTGCCCATGGACGAGTTGCTGAAGGATTTGCGCGCAATGCGCACGCGAAATGTGTTGATCTCAATCGCGTTGTTGCTTTGCGCAGTTCCCCTCACAGCGCTCGCTGCGCATACCGTAGCTCGTTCGCTTCGTAGAGTGACCGCCCAGGCCAAAGAGATTCGCGCGTTCAAATTCGATGGAGCGAATGCGAGACGCTCCGTCGTCCTAGAGGTGGATGAACTGGCGCAAGCCATGCAGATGATGCGCAATACCATCCGAAACTTTCTGGAAGTAGCGACGTCGCTCAATGCAGAAACAAATCTGGATCGCCTGCTGCAGCGCGTAGTCAAAGAAACCTGCAATAGCTTGAATGCGATCGGCGGTCTGGTGTATCTCCGCGATGCAGACGATCACCACCTAAGACCCGCGGCGCTCGTCACCCGTGACGGCGAAGCGCTTAACGTAAGCGCGGCACCAATTTCCATTGACGTCGCGTCGCCCATTGCCGCCGCTTTTCGCACCTGTGCGACGCAAGTAGCTCCACTCTCGACGCACAATCAATCCCACTTGGCCGTATTCCAAAGCTTGTGGCCGCAGCATAACTTAACCATTGTCGCTATTCCCTTGCGCGAGCGGACGGGCGACCAGAGCGGCGTTGTGGCGCTCTTTACTACCGACACTCAAGCGCCAAGCCCAGAGCGCCTCGCGTTCGCCGAGTCCCTGTCCCGCACAGCGGCAGTTGCAATAGAAACCAGTCGTCTCCTGGAGTCGCGCAAGGAACTGCTGGATGCGTTCATTCGCTTGGTAGCCGGCGCCATTGATTCGAAGTCGCCTTACACCGGCGGCCATTGTCAGCGCGTCCCAGAACTCACGTTCATGCTGGCGCGCGCGGCTTGCAACGTGAAGACAGGACCCTTCAAGGATTTCACGCTCGACGAACAACAATGGGAAGCGCTGCAGATCGCCGGTTGGCTGCACGATTGCGGCAAGGTCACCACACCGGAATACGTGGTGGATAAGGCAACCAAGCTGGAAACGATCTACGATCGTCTGCACGAAATCCGCATGCGTTTCGAAGTGATCAAACGCGATGTGCAAATTGAATTTCTGCGACGAAGCGCGGCGGGAGGCGACATCGCCAAACTCGAGGCCGACCGCGATCGATTATTGGCGGAGTTGGACGCCGAATTTGCCTTTGTCGCGTCCTGTAACGAGGGCGGCGAATTCATGCGGCCGGAAAGCGTCGAAAAGTTGGAACGCATCGCCCAGCGCACCTGGCAACGCACACTGGACGACACGATCGGCTTGTCATATGACGAAAAGAAACGCAAGGCGCGCACCCCCGCTAAATCGTTACCCGCAACCGAAACGCTGATCGCCGACAAACCGGAACATTTGCTTGAACGACCGGCTAACGAGGAATTGGCGGCGAACAATCCGTGGGGCTTCAAAATCCCCGCCACACAATACAAATACAACCGCGGCGAACTCCATAACCTGCGTATCGCACGCGGCACTTTGAACGATGAAGAGCGATACATCATCAACCATCACATCGTGCAGACCATCATCATGCTATCGCAATTGCCCTTCCCACCGCATTTGCGCGACATTCCCGATATCGCCGGCGGCCATCACGAAAAAATCGACGGCACGGGTTATCCGAGACGACTCAATCGCGAAGAAATGCTGGAGACGTCGCGCATGATGGCGATCGCAGACATCTTCGAAGCATTGACCGCATCCGATCGGCCTTACAAACACGCGAAGACACTTTCAGAATCGCTCAAAATCCTGCAAAAAATGAAGCAGGAACAACATGTCGATCCGGATCTGTACGAGTTATTTATCGATTCGGGTGTGTGGCGCGAATACGCCGAGCGATTTTTGCAGCCGGAACAAATCGACGTCGACGACGCCTCGCCTTATCGGTGAGCAATATGTGTGAAGCACTAGTTGCCTGAGCGCTCCTCTCTCCAAAAATTCTTGTAATGATGCAAAAGCTCAAAAAGTGGGCGCGCATGCTCAAGCGTGACGGCGTGACGCTGTGGTTCGCTTGTAAGGATCCGCGCACGCCGTGGATGGCCAAAGCTTTGGCTGCTCTCGTGGTCGCCTATGCGCTCAGCCCTATCGACCCCATTCCTGATTTCATACCGATCTTGGGATTGCTCGATGAATTGATCGTCTTGCCCGGACTGATCTGGCTGGCGATCAGACTGATACCCGAAACGGTATTGGAAGCGTCGCGCGCACGAGCCGACGCCTGGATGTTTGAGAAGGGCAGCAAGCCGCGTACTGCCTGGGGGTTGATTGTGGTGGTGCTGGTGTGGGGAACGTTTATTGCTCTGGCCACGTTGATGATGCAATAAGCTTTATGAAGTTTGCGTGAATGCAAGCGTGGTGAAGCGGCATCCGCTTGCGATTCGTCACTGCCGCTGCTACTACTCTAATGTTGCCCCGATCGCTGGTTCGCAAGGAGTTACCGATATGTCTCGCATTTTTGGATCTCTCTTCGCTTTGCTGTTTGCTCTCGACGCACACGCGGTCACTCTTCTCAGCGCCAATCTCACACACAGTCAAGAGACGACTCAAGGCGTGTTGCTCACCAGCACCGGCGACCCTCGTCCACTGTCTTTCGGCTCGGGCACGTTCATCATCAACGACGCGATGACGAACATGTCGTTCGTCGTCGATATTTTCAATATCGACGTCACCGGTTCACAAACGGCGGATACCTTCGACAATCTCGTCGCCGCCCATATCCATGGCCCCGCCGCGCCCGGTTCCAATGGTCCGGTGCGCTGGGGTTTTTTCGGTGCTCCGGATAACGACGTTGCCCCCAGCGATCTGGTGGTAACGCCATTCGCGGGCGTGGGTGGCAGATTTACTAGCACCTGGGATGCGACTGAAGGCAATGCGGGCACCAATTTCGCGGTGCAACTGCCGAATATTCTGGCCGGACTCACCTATATCAACTTCCACACCGTGCAGTTCGGCGGCGGCGAGATTCGCGGTCAATTGCTACTTGTGCCCGAGCCCGCTGTCCTCTTGCTGGTTGCGATAGCACTGCTTGCAGTTGTCATTCAACATCGGCGGGGACGCTCTTAGGGCAATCGAAACACTAAATAAAAAAAGGCGCCCAAGGGCGCCTTTTTTTATTTGCTTGAGAACGCTTAGCCCAAGTTTTCCGAACCGGCTGTGGAACCGGAACCGATTTCGTGATTGGCCGCGATCTCCGCCGCACGCACCATCGCAGAATGATCCCACGCTGCGCCGCCGTGAGCGGCGCAAGCCTGGAACTGTTGCTGGGCCAGCGCAGTCGCCGGCAGGCTGATGCTCAGCGAACGGGCGCCGTTCAACGCGAGGTTCAAGTCCTTTTGATGGAGCTCGATGCGGAAACCCGGGTTGAAAGTGCGCTTGATCATGCGCTCGCCGTGCACTTCCAGAATACGCGAGTTGGCAAAGCCGCCCATTAGCGCCTGACGAACCTTGGCAGGATCGGCGCCGGCTTTGGACGCAAACAGCAGCGCTTCGCCGACGGCCTGGATATTCAGTGCGACGATGATCTGGTTCGCAACCTTGGTAATCTGGCCGTCACCGTTGCCGCCGACGAGGGTGATGTTCTTGCCCATCAGTTCGAACAGCGGTTTGACTTTGTCGAAGGCTTCCTGATTGCCACCGCACATGATGGTCAACGTTGCGCCTTTGGCGCCAACTTCGCCACCGGACACGGGCGCGTCGATGTATTCGCAACCCAGACCGTTGATCTTCTTCGCGAAGGCCTTGGTTTCGATCGGCGCGATCGAGGACATGTCGACCACGATCTTGCCCTTCGACAGACCTTCGGCGATGCCATCCTTGCCGAACAGCGCAGCGTCGACGTGCGGCGTATCGGGAACCATGGTGATGATCACGTCCGCCTTTTGCGCCGCCTCTTTACCGCTCGCGACGGCCTTGCCGCCCGCATCGATAAGTTCTTTGGCAACGGGGCGAATATCGAAGAGATATACCTCGTGACCCGCTTTAATGAGATGACCGGCCATGGGGCCGCCCATGATGCCCAAGCCTACGAAACCGACTTTCATGGTGTGTCCTTCCTTTGTTGAAGCTGAAAATCTTTAACCACTGTGCACTCTGTGGTTCAAGGTTTGTTGTTGTTAGCCTAAATACTTCTGCGCCCAGCCGAGGCCCGCACTGGTCGCCGCTTTGGGTTTGTATTCGCAACCGATCCAGCCCTGATAGCCGAGGCCATCGATGAAATCGAACAGGAACGGATAGTTGATTTCACCGGTACCGGGCTCGTTACGGCCGGGGTTGTCCGCCAGTTGCATATGCGGGATCTGCGCCAGATGCGTCTTGATGCTGTTGGCCAGTTCGCCTTCCATGCGCTGCATATGGTAGATGTCGTACTGCACATAAAGATTCGCGCCGACGTCGTTGATGATGTCCAGCGCTTGCGCGGTGCGGCTCAAGTAGAAGCCGGGGATGTCAAAGGTGTTGATCGGTTCGATCAGCAGCTTGATACCCGCTGCCTGCAGTTTACCCGCCGCAAATTTCAGATTGCTGACAAAGGTTTCACGCAGCTTGCCCGCCTCAACGCCCTGCGGCGCGATGCCGGCCAGGCAGTTCACCTGTTTGCAACCCAATGCGGTCGCGTATTCGATGGCTTTGCCGACGCCTTCCTGAAATTCACCGACGCGATCCGGATGGCAGGCGATACCGCGCTCGCCTTTGGCCCAATCGCCCGCCGGCAAGTTATGCAGTACTTGCGTCAGACCGTTCGATTTCAGCTTATCGACCAGTTG
>DATEEW010000200.1:0-4088 GCA_035280965.1 Burkholderiales bacterium | reverse complement strand
GTTCTACAAAATAAAAGTAGCGGATTTGCATTCCAGAACGAGAACACGCGCCATCGCAAGACCAAGACAGATGGCCATGGCGCTGGCCAAAGAATTAACCGAAATGAGTTTGCCCGAAATCGGCGACGCCTTCGGCAATCGGGATCACACCACGGTTATACATGCTTGCCGCACAATCGCAGCGCTGCGTCCCAAGGATTCAGAGCTCAACCGTGATTTCCACGTCCTCGAACAATCGCTCAAGGGTTAACCGGTGGATAGCCTGTACATAACTATGCATAACTTTGGAATGCTGGGGTCGAAACTAAAAGTTGTTCCACCTAACAGTAGCTTGTCCACAGGTTTTCACACACGCTATCCACATGCTAATAGCCTGAGTTCAGAACGCTTCGCCCACTTATCCACTTAAATCACGCTGCTCATCATCAATATCAGGAATATAGATATGAACTTACTCAAAACAAGCCGTGAAAACTTGCTGCAACCGCTGCAAGCCGTGTCGGGCATCATTGAGCGACGTCATACACTGCCGATACTTTCTAATGTGCTAATGGCCAGAGAAGCAGGTAAGCTCTCGTTCGTCGCGACAGATATCGAAATCGAGATCAATGCGAGCGCGACCGTCGAGGCCCCGGGTGAAGATAAAGCATTGACAGTGGGAGCACGCAAGCTGCTCGATATTTTGCGCGCCTTGCCCGACGGCAGCGAAGTCAGCTTGAGTCTGACCGATAAGAAATTGCAGCTCAAAAGCGGAAAGAGTCGTTTCAATTTACAGACCCTGCCGGCCGAGGATTTTCCTCGTTTATCCGCCGCGGAAGGAAATGCGACGCGTTTTGAGTTGCCACAGAAGCTGCTGAAAGACCTCTTGTCCATGGTGCAGTACGCCATGGCGCAACAGGACATCCGCTACTATCTGAACGGTCTGTTGATGGTTGTCGATGCCGGTGAATTGAAAGTGATCGCTACCGACGGCCATCGTCTTGCCTTCGCTTCAAAGGAAGTCGCGGCTAAAGATATCGGCGGTAAACAGGAAGTCATTCTGCCGCGTAAGACGGTAGTGGAATTAACCAAACTCTTGGCCGATAACGACGAGCCCGTTGCGATCGAATTGTCGGGTACGCAGGCGCGTTTCCGTTTTGGCGATATCCTCTTGGCATCGAAATTGGTGGACGGCAAATTCCCTGATTATCAGCGCGTCATTCCGACTCAGCATCCAAAGCAATTGCGCATGAATAGGGCGGTGTTGCAACAAGCGTTGCAGCGCGCGGCAATTCTGACCAGCGATAAATTCCGCGGCGTGCGATGGGTTCTCACCGAAAATAGTTTGAAGGTAAGTTGTAGCAACACGGAGCAGGAAGAAGCGCAGGAAGAGCTCGATGTCACCTATCAGGGCGAAGCGTTGGATATCGGTTTCAATGTCAGCTATCTGCTTGACGTATTGAATCACCTGGACATCAATGAGGTCGATGTGGCGTTGGGAGATCCGAACTCCAGTGCATTGATTACAGTACCCGAGCGCAGCGACTTCAAATATGTCGTCATGCCGATGCGTATTTAGACGTTAGCGAATAGAGATTGCAATGAGCGAAGAAAACAGCCCGAACGAAGGTAAAGCGGGCGAACCGCAAGCGAATAAGGCCTACGACTCGTCCAGCATCAGAATGCTGAAAGGCCTCGAAGCTGTACGTAAGCGCCCGGGTATGTATATCGGCGACACTTCCGACGGTACCGGTTTGCACCATACGGTCTTCGAAGTGGTGGATAACGCGGTCGATGAAGCGCTAGCCGGCTATTGCGACGAAATCGTCGTCACGATCCATACCGACAATTCAATTAGCGTGACGGACAACGGCCGTGGAATCCCTACCGGCATTCACGAGGAAGACGAATTCCAGCGCTCTGCCGCGGAAATCGTCATGACCGAATTGCACGCGGGCGGCAAGTTCGACAACAATTCCTATAAGGTTTCCGGCGGGCTGCATGGCGTCGGCGTATCGGTCGTCAATGCGTTATCCGATTGGTTGCGTTTGACCATCCGCAGGGACGGTGAGGCGCATTACATGGAATTCCGGGCGGGTGCGCGCGTCGAGCCTTTGAAAGTGATCGGCAAGACCGAGCGACGCGGCACCGAAGTCCATTATCTTGCGAGCACGGAAGTATTTGGAACGGTCGAGTTTCACTACGACATCCTTGCCCGCCGTTTGCGCGAACTGTCCTTTCTGAATAATGGTGTGAATATTCGAATGGTCGACCAGCGCACCGGTAACGAGGAAATATTCAGCTTTAGCGGTGGTGTGCGCGGATTCGTCGAGTTCATTAATCGCACCAAGAACGTTTTGCATCCCAACGTCTTTCAAGCCAGCGGACAGCGAGACGGTATCTTTGTCGACGTGTCGATGCAGTGGAATGATTCCTACCAGGAGTCGGTGTTGTGCTTCACCAATAACATTCCGCAAAAGGATGGCGGCACGCACTTGACGGGTTTGAGAGCGGCAATGACACGAACCCTGGGCCGCTATATCGAAGAGCATGAAATCGCGAAGAGAGCGAAAGTCGAAACAACCGGCGACGATATGCGAGAGGGCCTGGCCTGCGTGTTGTCGGTAAAAGTGCCCGAACCAAAGTTTTCGTCGCAGACCAAGGAAAAACTCGTTTCCTCCGAAGTACGGCCGGTGGTCGAAGAAATCGTCGCCGAGAAGTTGATGGCCTTCCTTCTGGAGCGCCCCAACGACGCCAAGGTCATCACCGGAAAAATTGTCGATGCCGCGCGCGCCCGCGAAGCGGCGCGCAAAGCACGCGAAATGACGCGCCGCAAGGGCGTGCTGGACGGTATGGGTCTGCCGGGCAAACTCGCCGATTGCCAAGAAAAAGACCCCTCGCTTTGCGAACTCTATTTGGTCGAGGGCGATTCGGCCGGTGGTTCAGCCAAACAGGGTCGAGATCGTAAGTTTCAAGCGATTCTTCCGCTGAAAGGCAAGATCTTGAATGTCGAACGGGCGCGTTTCGACAAACTGATAGCGTTCGCAGAAATCGCTACTTTGATCACCGCGATGGGCACTGGGATCAAAGACGATTACAACGTAGCAAAACTGCGCTATCACCGCATCATTATCATGACCGACGCGGATGTCGACGGTGCGCATATCCGGACCTTGCTGCTAACTTTTTTCTATAGACAAATGCCGGATTTGATCGAGCGCGGTCATATTTATATTGCGCAACCGCCGCTCTATAAGGTGAAAATTGCGAAGGACGAGCGCTATTTGCGTGATGACCACGAGCGCGATCAGCATATGTTGAAACAGGCGTTGGTTGGCGCTGTGCTCTATCCGCGTGAAGGCGGTACGCCGATCGAGAGCGAAAGCTTGGGACAGCTTGCACGCGCCTATATGCTGGCCGCTGCTGTCATCGATCGTCTGACACGTTTGATTGATCCGGATGCGTTGCGCGCGATTTTGCAAGGGGTACGCATCGATGTGGCCGACGCCGACAAAACGCGCAGCAGCGCCGAAGAACTAACCAAGCATTTCGGCGACGCAGATGCGAAGGTCTACGCTCGTTACGATGAGCGTCAAGAACGCCATCAAGTGATCGTTGAACGGGCCAGACATGGCAATATTCGCACCACCGTGCTCGACGAGGATTTCGTTTTCTCGGGCGATTACAAACAGCTGGTTGAGACGTCTGAGCTGATTCGAGATCTTGTTGGTCCGGGCGCGTACGTCAAGCGCGGCGAGCATCAGCACGCGGTCGGGAATTTCGGTCAAGCCGTCGATTGGCTACGCAAGGAAGTCGAACGGAACGCCACCGTGCAGCGCTATAAGGGCCTTGGTGAAATGAACCCCGAACAGTTGTGGGAAACGACCATGGATCCCACTGCGCGACGATTGCTGAAAGTGCAAATCGATGACGGCATCGCGGCGGACGAAATCTTCACCAAGCTAATGGGTGAAGAAGTCGAACCGCGTCGTGAATTTATCGAAAAGAACGCGCTGGTCGCACGTCTGGACGTCTAAGGGAAAGAAAGCGCGTTATTTCTTCGCACTGCTTTTTTTGGCAGGTTTCTTCTTCGCTGCGGCAGTCGTTTT
>DATEEW010000199.1:0-14537 GCA_035280965.1 Burkholderiales bacterium | reverse complement strand
ATTTACGGCGGACTGGGTGCAGACATCCTAAGCGGTGGATCTGGTTGGGACTTCTTCCACTATTCGAATTTGAGTGACGGGGGTGCCGATGAATGGATCACCGACTTCACGCTGGGATGGAATGGAGATGTTCTGCATCTTTCCGAACTCGCTTGGAACAATCCAGGGTTCGTTGCCGATGCCGATCACCTTTCCTTCACCCAGGTCGACAGCAATAGCGACGGCTTCATCGACTACACTTCCGTCGGGGTCGATCTCGATGGGGGCGTGGATAACTTCGTGACCTTGGTGAATCTGGAAGGCGTCAGCATGAGCCTGGCTGATAGCGCGAACTTGGTTGTGTAAGCGGTTCATCGTAAAAAAGCCCCGCGCGAAGCGGGGCTTTTTTATTGAGCTGTCGCGGCGATGGGCGCCTCTGCCGCTGCGGCAGCAAGCGTGGACGCGTTCATCAATGCCGCAAGCCGGGCATCGCGAACGCTTTTGCTCGCTTGAGCGAGTTCCTTGACTGCTGCGTAGAAACGATTCAAATCGTGACCCTCGCGCTCCAATATCACTTCAAAGGCCGGAACCATTTTCGAATAGGCGGCGAGCGAAGCGAGGTTCGCGTTATTGATTTTGGAAAAGAAGCGGTCGTATCCCGCATAACCGCCCCACAACAGTTTGAGCGCTTGGTACTCGGCGTTCATTTCCGCATATAGCTTTTGTTTGCCTTCGCGCTTTTCGTCCTTGCTCGTTTTGCTTCGAAAGAGCTGGTCGAGTTTCTCGCGATAACCCATCACAAGCTTCAGAAAACCTTCGCGTCTTTCTCCGTAAAGCGCGAACGACGCTCGCTCCGATTCGCTGCCTACGTGTTCCAACCAGCGACGCAACCCTTCGCGCTCCACCGCCACCGCAAAGGATTCATTGAAGGTGGTATCGCCTTTTACGAACACGACTTGGTGCGCAAGTTCGTGAAAAATCAGCCGCGCAAGCTCCGCCTCGGGATAGCTGACGAAGGTATTCAGGATCGGGTCTTCGAAAAACCCCAAGGTCGAATAAGCGGGAACGCCACCTATGTAGGTTTCAAAGCCGTCGTCGCGCAAACTGGTGGCGAAGGCTTCCGCCTCTGCCAAAGAGTAGTAGCCACGATAAGCGACACAGCCCACGAAAATGAAGCAGCTTTGTCGTGCCTCGATAGACAATTCCGGTGCGGCGAAAACATTCCAGACCACAAATGGACGCTGGACGTCCGCGTAGCCGCGATAACTGCCGTTATCCGGCAAGCCGAGTTCCTTGGAAGCGAAATCGCGAATCGCCTGCACATGCTTCAGCTTGATGCGCAGCGCTTCGGGCGTGCCCTGTTGCGCCAGAACTTCGTCGATCGGTTTTGCGCGGTTCATCACGTCCATATGGCCGGACATCGCCTGCATGTAGTACTGCATGCTGCTGCAGCCTGCGATTAGAAGCAGCACGGCAACTATTGAAATCAGACGTTTCACCGATCGAACCTTCCACCACGCAAAAAAGCGATGCTTTGCGAAGCCACGCTTTTCGAAATCAACATGCCGGTATGACTGACCGGCAGCACGATGTGATCCGCAAGACCGGGCAATTGCGTTTCCGCCACCGTCACGACGCCGTCGTTAGGTCCTGGAAGGCTCGCGAAAAAGCGCCCCAGTCCGATTCGACGCGTGCCGGCAATCGTCCCGACTCGCACGCCCTCCGGAACACGGAGGACGGGAAAAGTCTGCCATAGCGACCCGCTCCTTCCCACACAGAATCTACCCAAAGCGTGACGCATGAACTGCAATCCGGAGGTGCTACCGCGCAAAGGTGACCCTAAAGCAAGCACCGAACGCACTTTTGTCTGAGGCAATTGAGTCAGCGCATTCAAGATAAGCACGCCTCCGAGACTATGGCCCACCAGATGCAAAACTGCGTGCGGCAAACCCGTCACGTATTCTGCCAATTTTTCGGTATGCCGTTCATGCGGCTGCAATGCGGAGTAGTAACCGAAAAAAGAAACCTCGAATCCGGTGCGGCGCAAGCGCCAAGCCAGAGGCCACATCGCGACACGATTCATCCACAACCCGTGGACGAGGAGCACATGCTCGCGCGGAACTTCATTCACGATCATGCAGGAATTGAATATGCCTTTTACTCAAGCTCGATGCCGCCATTGGCGCTGACTTGAACATCGCTCGTACCGGCTTCGAAAGATGGCGCATCGGCGGCGACAGCCATTTCGGTTTTCATTCTTGCGACAGCATAAGGACGCGGGGCTCCACCCCCGCCAGTATTCACCGCGAGATTGCGCAGCTTATAAGCTTTCGCGCCCAAGGCTTGTTTCATCACGTCGGCGCGCTGACGAAAAGCGGCGACCACTTCTTTCATCAATTCATTTTCGGTTTCGCGGCGCAGTTCCGGCGATACGGAAAATCCGACGCCGCCCAACTGCATGCCGCCTTGTAAAGCGCCGACCAATTCGGAGGCCGCCGCGAAATCCTTGCTTTCCAACCGCACTTCGGTGCGGCCGCGCCAGCCGGTCAATTTGTTGTTGCGGTCGTATACGGGATAAGTCTGGTTGTAGCCCGTACGCACTTTTACGTTCTTATGTTGTTTCGCCGTGGTAATGGCGTCGTTGCCGATGCGATTGAGTTTCTGCGTGACCGCAGCGGCGTTGCTTTCGTTCACTTCCGCATACATGGTCGCGTTCATCATATCGTTCTGCACTTCGCGCGAGACTTCGGCATGCAAATCGATCTGGTTATAGCGCGGCGTTTCCTCATGTGCGAGCACCGGTGCGACGCAAAATAGACTTGCGGCGACCAACAATTGACGTAACGACATAGTGGTGTCCTCTATTTACGAATGCGTTCGAATTCGACCTTGGCATCCTGCCAGGCTTGCACCGCCGCCTGCGAACGCTGTTGTGCGGCCGGAAGGTCCGTTTGCGCCTTCTCTTCTCTTTTACGCGCTTGCTCCAACTTCTTTTCCGCCGCTTCACGCGCCTTTATAGCGTTGCGTAATTCGGCCTCCGCTTCTTTCTCCTTGTCTTGCGCGGACACCGCGTTGCGACGCGTATATTCGACTTGTTGCTGTGCGTTCCAGTAAGCTTCGTCGCGCTCCGGAACCTGTCCTACGGAAGACGCACTCATCAAAACCAAAACTAAAAATAGAACTCTTTTCATCCATACTCCTGATTGAAAGACTTTGATTGGTTGCGGGCAGCCGGGTTCCTTAACGGGTTTCTTAACTGAGCTGCCGCCATTCTCTCAAGGCAACCGACAACATGCCCTGGTCTGGCGTCGGACCGTTGCGTAGTTCGTCCAACAATTTTTGCGCGCGGCCCGCGACCATCGGGCGCGCAGACATCCAAGCGTCGACAACGGCCTGCGGATCACCCTGCTCGCTCTGCGCCGACAGCGCTTCGGAAGTGATTGAACGTTGCAATGCAGCCAGATCCTCGTTCATCGCCGCCTTGATGCGCATCGGCCAATAACCCTCCCCTTTTAGCCCTGCAATTTTTTCGCGCAACCATTCCCAGCCGAATCGCTCCGTGAGCGCAAACCATACTCCCGCAACGTGCTCGACCGGCTTGGCACTCACTCCCGCCACTTCCACAATATCCAGCGCGGCATACACCGTGTCATAAGCTGCGACATGCTGCGCGATGTCCGCCGGTACGCCCGCATCGATATAATGCGCGGCATGCGCCGCAAGTTGACGCAGGGCCGCGCGATCGCCCAATCCGTGCAATTTTGCGAACAAGGTTTCGACGCCCGGTACAAAATGCGCGATGGTTTCTTCCAATGGCGCGGCCAAACGATTGGAACGCAGAAACCACGTCGTGGCCCGCCCGATCAATCGCATCAATTCCACTTGCATTTCCAGTTGCACCGGAGCCGGGACTTGATTGTCCAAGGCCTCGATGGATTGCCATAAAGGCACCAATCCAAAAACTTCGCGCGTCAGCAAATATGCGCGCACCACTTCGTGGGGTTGCGCGCCATTTGCTTCGGCCAACTGCGAAACGAAAGCGGCGCCTACGCGATTGGTCATGCTATTGACGACATGCGTCGCCACGATTTCGCGACGAAGCGGGTGCTTAGCCATATAAGAGGCGTAGATTTCCCGCAGCGGCGTCGGAAAATATCGCGACAGCGCCGTGGCCACCCAGGGATCGTCGGGCAGGGCCGATTCCAACACTTCATCGAATAGCCACATTTTCGAATACGCCAGCAGCACCGCAACTTCGGGGCGCGTCAAGGCGCCGTCTGCACCACGGCGTTTTTCGATTTCTTCATCGTCCGGCAGAAACTCCAGCGCGCGATTGAGACGACCGTTGTGTTCTAGAAAGCGGATGAATCGCTGTTGCGCATCGAGCAGACGCGCGCTACCGTATTCGCTCAATGCCAGGATCTGGTTCTGGAAGTAGTTGTCGCGCAAGACGAGTTGGGCCACTTCGTCGGTCATTGCCGAAAGCAAGGCGTTGCGTTGACTCAGGCTCATCACGCCCTCGGTCACCGCCAGACCCAATAGGATTTTGATATTCACTTCATGATCGGAGGCATCGACACCAGCGGAATTGTCGATCGCATCGGTATTGATGCGTCCTCCTTTGAGCGCGTATTCGATGCGCCCGCGTTGGGTGAAGCCGAGGTTGCCGCCCTCCGCGACAATCTTGCAGCGCAAATCGCGTCCATCAATTCGCACGGCATCGTTGTTACGATCGCCCACTTCGGCATGGCTTTCGGTGGCGGCTTTCACATAAGTACCGATACCGCCGTTGTAAAGTAAATCGGCCGGCGCCTTCAGAATGGCACTTACCAGGTCATTTGGCGTAAGCGTTAAGCCCTCGTCGCTAGACTGCGGCAAAACAAGCACGGCGCACGCTTGAGGTGAAAGCTTAATGCTCTTGGCACTACGCGCCCACACGCCGCCTCCCTTGGAAATCAGCATCTGGTTGTAGTCGCCCCATGAAGACCTAGGGAGGCGGAACAAACGTTCTCGTTCGACGAAACTCGCCGCCGCATCGGGCTGCGGATCAATAACAATGTGGCGATGATCGAAAGCCGCCAGCAAGCGAATGTGTTTAGACAGCAGCATGCCATTGCCGAAAACATCGCCCGACATATCGCCCACGCCGACAACCGTAAATGCTTGCTTCTGCGTGTCGATACCCAGCGCACGGAAGTGGCGCTTCACCGATTCCCAGGCGCCGCGAGCGGTAATGCCCATCACCTTGTGATCGTAACCGGCCGAACCGCCTGAAGCGAAAGCGTCGCTCAGCCAGAAACCATACTCTTTCGCGATCGCGTTCGCGTAATCGGAAAAGCTGGCGGTGCCTTTGTCGGCTGCGACGACCAGATAAGGATCATCGCCGTCGTAGCGTTTTACCTGCGGCGGTGGCACCACCGCGCCTTGAACGAGGTTGTCTGTCAGATCGAGCAGGCCGCGCAGGTAGTCCTCGTAGCAAGCGATCCCTTCTTTCATGAACGCTTCGCGATCGCTCGCTGCGGGGGCGCGCTTGAGTACGAACCCGCCTTTGGAACCCACCGGCACAATGATGGCGTTTTTTACCATCTGAGCTTTCACCAAGCCCAACACTTCGGTACGGAAATCTTCAGGACGGTCGGACCAACGCAACCCACCGCGCGCCACTTTTCCGCCGCGCAAGTGCACCCCTTCGAAACGCGTGGAATAAACGAAAATCTCGTATAGCGGCCGCGGCTCCGGCATACCGGGCACTTGCTTCGGATCGAACTTGAAAGAAAGGAAAGTGCGCGCCTGACTGTGTTCGTCGCGGCGCCAAAAATTCGTGCGCAACGTCGCCTGGATCAATGCCAGGTACTGCCGTAATACACGGTCTTCATTCAGGTTGGCGACACCTTCAAGCGCCGCTTTGATCGCGCGCGTCTGGATCTGCTCGTCGTTCGGATCGCCGCGTTCCGGATCAAACCGGAACTTGAACAGGGCGACCAGCATTCGCGTGATCTCCGCATGTGTGGCTAGCGTGCTTTCGATAAAACTTTGCGTCAGCGGAAAACCGATTTGCCGCAAATATTTCGCGTAGGCGCGCACGATGACAATTTCGGCGGCGCTCAATTTCGCGCGCAAAACAAGTTGATTGAAATCGTCGTTTTCTATTTCCGCGGCATACACGCGCGCGAAACTTTCTTCGAAAGCGCGGCTTAATGATTGAAATGCCTCTTCACTTCCGATATTCGTTCCCGACGGCAATTGCAAGCCAAAGTCGTGAATCCACAAAGCCTCGGTCTGAGCAATCACAGGCGCCATAGCGGAATTGGGATTATCGCTTCCCGATACAGTCACGTTCGTCGGCTTGCTGTCCGCGCCGCTACTCGACGGTTCGGCACGACGCGATCGATCGATTCGATAAGGCCGTTCTTCGAGCACTTCCAGGCCCATGCGTTCCAGCATCGGCATGCTATGCGAGAGCGTAATGGGCTCGCCCCGACGCACGAGTTTGAAGCGCAAGGCATCCGAGTTGTTCCGAGGCCGATATAACCGCATACCCAAAACACCACTCGCACTTACTTGTGCAAGAAGTTGCACGTCGGCCACCGCGTCTTGTGGGTTGAAATCTTCCCGGTAAGCGGCGGGGAATGCTCGCTCGAATTGCTGAAAAAGCGCCCGGCCTTTTTCATCGCTCTCCTCGATGAGCGCGTGGCGCAAAGCCTCATCCCAAGGGCGCGCCGCTTCGGCAAGACGGCTCTCCAACTCAGGCACCTCGAAAGGTGGCAGCGCACCGGGTGTGGTGCGCACCGTGATCAACACGCGTGCTAAAGGCGATTCGGAAAGGTGAACGTTGAATTCGGTAGCCTGACCGTTGAAGGCCTGCATCAGAATACTTTGCCAAGTCCGACGCAGATCGGTGCTGTAATGTTCGCGGGGCACATAGATCAGGCAGGATACAAAACGTTCGAAGCGGTCGCGTCGCAACAACAGACGCAAACGCTGCCTCTCTCCCAATTGCAGGATGGCGATGGCGAACCGCTGCAGTTCTTCCACTTCGATTTGAAACAGTTCGTCGCGAGGATAGTCGCTAAGAATTTGTTCCAGCGATTTGGCCGCATGGCTGTTCGCCGGTAATCCGGCATGCTCGACGACGGTATTTAATTTCCGCCGGAGCACCGGTACCGAAAAAGGGTTATTGCTATACGCGGCATGCGTGTACAGACCCAAAAAGCGGTGTTCGCCGCAGACCTCTCCCTTGTCGTCGTAGCGTTTCAGACCGACGTAATCCACATAGCCGGGGCGATGAATGTTGGAGCGCGAATTCGATTTGGTGATCAGCAACAAATCCTTGACGCGTGCGTACGCCCGCGCGGCCGGTGGCAATGCGGAAAAGCTGGTAGACAAGGTAGCAGCAGCGCCGGCGCGAAGGATACCGAGGCCGGTGGCCGGCGTGACACGCAGGACATCTTCGTCGCCTTGGCGAATCAGATCGTGCGCGCGGTAGCCCAAAAACACGAAGTGGTTGTCCAGCATCCAGGCAAGAAAATCGCGCGCTTCCGCAACGACGGTCGCATCTAGTCCCACAGGTGGACGTGTTTCCAGCATGGCGACGGTCTGCTGCGCGCGTTCGCGCATCCGCGGCCAGTCTTCTACCGCCGCGCGCACATCGGCAAGTACCGTCGCCAGCGCTTCGCGCAACTCGCGCATCGCGTTCTCGTCGGCCAGACGATCCATTTCCAGGCGAATAAAGGATTCGCGCGCGCCCGCTTCGGCGCTTTCGCCGTCGAAAAGTTCCAGAAGATTGCCGGCCGCATCCCGTCGGACCGTGTAAATCGGATGAATTACTTGGTGCAGCGACAGCCCCCGCCGATTGATTTCCATGGTGGTCGAATCCACCAGGAAAGGCATGTCATCGTTGACGATTTCGACAACGGTATATGCAGTGTCGCGCACCTGCGCCGGAGGCGAATTGAATACGCGCAACGCAGGTTGCTTGGCTTCGCGCCGCTGCGCGAACTCTAAATGAGATAAGGCAATCTGCGCCCAGATCGTCGGCTCCTGGCCGCCGTCTTCAATGTCAACGCGACTCACGTATTCGCGCACGAAGCGCATCAGCCTGTCCTGCGGTTGCTGAGCCGCTGCGAGTCGCGCGGACGCGACGACCGCGTCCGTCCAAGCATTTTTGTCGTTTTCGTTGCGATTCAAGGTCTGCGCCCTCCTCGGGGCAACCACTATATCAATGTGTTGGGTTGACGCCATTAACGTGTCAATTTTCCCTGCTAAGGCTGCGCCCTCATTAGGAAAATCCATTTCTTTTCAAAGCACTGAGCCACCACAACGCATCGGGCATAGGATGATGGATCGAGCGACAAATTAACGCATCGTAGAGTGATAAACACCTCAAGACTAGGGCGTTCGATGCCGATATCCCCGTATGCCCTCCCTCGTAAAATCCTCGCCGGAACTTGCGGACGAATCGGCGCGCGGCGCTACGGATTCGCTCGCCATATTGATCGTCGACGACTCCGAAGACGACGTTCTGCTGGTCGAGCGCCGCATCCGCAACCGCTTTCCACAGGCGCAGTGCACTCGCGTGGACAATGCAGAGGATATGCGCGCCGCGTTGAGTAATCGCAGGTGGGATTTGGTGATTTCCGATCATCAAATGCCGTCCTTCGATTCGCTCGCCGCCCTGGAAACGCTGAAAGCGAGCGGACTCGACATTCCATTCATCATTTATTCGGGCGAGTTGGGACAGCAACAAGGCGTCAGCGCCATGGAGGACGGCGCGCAAGACTTCGTTTATAAGAACGCTCCGGAACGACTCCTCCCGGCAATCGAACGCGAACTGGCGCATTGGCACACTCGCCGAGCAAAGGAAACGGCCGAACGCTCGATTGTTCGACTCGCAAACTTCGACGAACTGACCGGATTGCCAAATCGCAGTCAGTTCGGCGAAACACTGGACGAACGGTTGCAAGCCGCCACTTTGAAAGCTGCGATTTGCTATCTGGACCTTGATCGGTTCATGCGTATTAACGAAAGCTTCGGCTATGCCGCCGGCGACACGCTTATCCGCCAAGTCGGTGAAAGATTGAGCGCTCGTTTTGCGCGCGACGGAATAGTGGCGCGCATGGGCCGCGACGAATTCGCGGTCATGTTCGTGTTGCAGGAAGGCCAACACCCCACTGCTTGCGCCGAACTCGTCTTGCAGACCTTCGCGGCACCTTTCAGTCTCGGCGGACAGGAACTCTATCTGACGCCTTCGATGGGGCTCTCGCTCTTTCCGGAACACGGCGCCGACGCGATGACGCTAATGAAGAACGCTGAAAGCGCAATGTTCGATGCCAAGCAAAACGGCCGCAAAGCGTTCCAGGTCTATCGTACCGAAATCAATATCGATTCACGCCTGCGTCTGCTAATTGAAAGCGGCTTGCGCAACGCCATCGCGCGCGACGAAATGTCCGTCGTTTATCAACCCTTCTACGATCTGACGCAACGTAAGATCATCGGCGCGGAAGCGCTCTTGAGATGGAATCATCCGGAGCTGGGCATGGTGTCGCCACTGCGCTTCATTCCAATCGCCGACGAAACGGGCCAGATCCTGGATATCGGCGCCTGGGCCTTGCAGCAAGCCTGTGCCCAAACCAAACGTTGGCAGAATGATGGCCACTTTCCCTTTACCATCGCCGTAAACATGTCGGCCGCCCAATTTAGGCAAAGCGCGGTGACCGAAAGGGTGGAACAAGTCTTGAACGACACCCAATTGCCGCCCGCATCGCTAGAACTTGAAATCACGGAAACACTGGCGATGCAAGACGCTCCTGCAACCATTGCCACCCTGCGTCGACTCAAGGACCTCGGTGTGCAACTGGCTATCGACGACTTCGGTACCGGATATTCTTCGTTGGCCTATTTGAAGCGATTCCCCCTAGACATTCTCAAAATAGACCAATCCTTCATTCGCGATATCCACCGCAGCGAAGACGACGCGACAATCGTACGCGCCATTCTCGCTTTGGCGCGCGCTTTGAAATTGGTTACTCACGCAGAAGGCATCGAAACGCCAGAGCAGTTACAGTTCCTGGTGAATGAACGGTGTGACCGCGTGCAGGGTTTTCTCTACGGCAACCCGCTATCTGTCGCGGACTTGACGGCGCGCATGGAACAATCTTTGAAAGAACGCGCCTTGGGACGATCTATCCCCGCAGCGAACTAAGCGTGAGTGGAGCGTCTAGCAGGGTAAAGAAAAAGAGAAGGTCGCGCCGCCTGCGGTAGACGAATCCGCCCACACGCGGCCACCATGTCGATCGATAATTCGGTTGACGATAGACAGGCCCACGCCCGATCCCGCGAATTCGTCGGCACGATGCAGGCGTTGCAGGGGTTGAAACAAACGATGCGATTGGCGCATGTCAAAACCCGCGCCGTTGTCGGAAATGCTCACGACGACTTCCGCGCCTTTGGTTTCGCACTGAATTCTGATTTGCGCTTGCGCGACCTGCGATGTGAATTTCCACGCATTGCCGATCAGCTGTTCCAGCGCCGTCCGCAGTAGCGAAAGATCCCCTTTGACTTTTATGTCGCCATCGATCTTCACGTCGACCATACGCTCAGGATGTTGCGCGCAAATCGCGTGAACTACCGACTTGGCGAGAGCGGCGAGTTCCACTTGCTGAGTCGCAATGGGTACATTGGCGACACGCGATAGTTCGAGCAAGTCTTCCAACAGTTGCGCCATGCGGGTCGTGGCCGCCACGATGCGGGGCAAATATTCGCGCGCGAGCGGCTCTAATTTTCCGGGAGGTGTCTCAAGCAGAAGTTCGCTGAATCCGCCGATGGCTCGCAAAGGCGCGCGCAGATCGTGTGCAAGCGCATGCGCGAACATTTCAAGATCCGCGTCCGCCTTGTTCGTGTTGTAGGCCGCACGCCCCTCAGCAGTTCCATCGGGTTCCGCCATTGGTCCACCGATCAAAAATTGAGCTCGAGATACCAATGTACGCGCTTAATGCTACCCACATCAAGTCCTTAAGACGCGGATAACTCTTTCTTGAGTTGAGATCAGCGCCGCGCCGTCCTCATGCGTGACTTGCTACCGCGACTCACGAACCAGACTTATTGTTATCGGCTTCAGCGCTTTAAAATAAGGCAGTACCTCTTTATCGCCCCGAGGTGTACTCGTACACCTTGCGAGGTCGTGATAAATTGCCGCACTGCCTTTTGGCGCGGCCCGACCGCGTGTTCTTTGTGAGCGATGCGCGTTTTTTGAAAATTCTGGTGGTCGAGGACGCCGAAGCCGATTACGAGCTATTGCGGCTGGCTTTGAAACGCGCCGGTTATACGGTCGAGTCCGAGCGCGTGGAAGACGAGGCGGAAATGCGGGCGGCCTTGGCGGCCCAAGCCTGGGACGTGGTGATTTCAGACCATCGATTACCCACATTTTCCGCGCATGGTGCGTTGGAAACACTGCAATCCTGCGGTATGGACACACCTTTTATTATCGTGTCCGGCGCAATCGGCGAAGACGCTGCGGTAGAAGCGATGCGGGACGGCGCCGACGACTACATCCTCAAAGACCGACTCGCGCGCCTGATCCCGGCCGTCGAAAGATCGATGCGATCTGCGGCTGCGCGCGCCAACCAGCGTGCAGCAGAAGCGGCATTGCGGGAATCCGAAGCGCGTTTACGCGCTATTGCGGCCAATCTCCCCGGAATGCTCTTTCATATGCGGACCAACGAGGACGGGACGCAGCCCTTTTTTACTTATGCCAGCGAAGGTTCCCGCCTGGTGTTCGGGCATCGCGCAGAAGCCTTTCTTGAGGATCCGCAGTTACTATTCAATTTGATCGCGGCGCAAAACCGACCCCTGTTGGAGGCTGCGCTGTCCCAAGCCGCCGTGACGATGAAAAATTTGCGTTGGGAAGGCCGCACCCGTGCGCGTTCCGTGGCGGTACGTTGGGTGCAAATCGATGCGAGCCCGCGGCGCGTGGAAGGGGAAAGAGGCATCGTCTGGGACGGTTTGGTGGCGGACATCACGCCGCTTAAAGATGCGCAAGCGCAGCTTTATGCGTCACGCGAAGAGTTGCGGAGTCTGTCGGCACACTTGGAGCGCGCCAAAGAGCAGGAACGCGCCAGGATCGCCAGAGAAATTCACGACGATATCGGCGGCACCTTGACGGGTTTGAAGGCCGATATGGCCTGGATCAAAAAGCGTTTCGGCAACGAACCAGGCATGGCCGAAAAACTTAGCAGTATGGCGGGATTGGTCGACGCCTCCATGCAAGCCAGTGTCCGCATCGCGCGCGATTTACGCCCCCCAATCCTGGATTTCGGTTTTGTCGCAGCGATAGAATGGCAGGCCAAGGATTTTCAAAAACGCAATGGCGTCTCCTGCCGCTTGAACTGCGAGAGCGAAGTCGAGCTGGATTCGGACCGTGCAACCGCAGTGTTTCGCATTTTTCAGGAACTACTGACCAATATTTCCAAACATGCCCACGCCAATACGGTGGATATTCATTTGCATGCCGATGGCGATCGTCTGTACCTCGAGGTCGACGACAACGGCATCGGAATCGGCGAGCGAGATCGCGCAAAAGTGGATTCTTACGGGATTCGAGGCATGATTGAGAGAGCGCGGGAACTCGATGGCCACCTGACTGTGGGCCCGCGCGACGGCAGCGGCACCCGTGCGGCATTGGAGTTGCCCCTTAAAAATCGAAACGAAGGAGTGGCGACAGCATGATACGGGTGCTTGTAGCAGACGATCACGCAGTGGTCCGCAAAGGCCTGGTGCAGATTCTTTCCGACACGGAAAGCATTCGCGTGGTAGGCGAGGCGCCCAACGCCGCCGAAGCTATGCGTCAATTGCGACAGACGCCTTGCGATGTATTGCTGATGGACGTCTCCATGCCCGGCAAGAACGGCATCGAAGCGCTCAAGTTCCTCAAAGAGGAGTTTCCTCAGCTCAAGGTGCTGATTCTTTCAATGTATCCGGAAGATCAATTCGGCGTGCGCGCGCTTAAGGCGGGCGCGGCCGGCTATCTGACTAAGGACATTGCGCCGGAAAAATTGATCGAAGCAGTGGAGCGCATTATGTCGGGCAAGCGCTTCATCACGCCCGAGTTGGCCGAGCTATTGGCGGAAAGCATGGGTCCTTCGAGCGAAGTAGCGCCGCACCACACCTTGTCGGATCGCGAATTCCAGACGCTACGCCTGATCGCTTCGGGAAAAAAACTGTCCGAAATCGCCGAAACCTTGTCGCTCTCGCCCAAGACAGTGAGCGTCTATCGCACTCGCTTACTGGAAAAGATGCGGTTATCTAACAACGCGGAATTGACGCACTACGCGATCAAACACGGCTTGGTCGAATAGCTCGAAGCCGAAGCGTTCGTTTTCGGATCAGGGCGCGCTCGTTGCCCTGAAAAAATGCTCCGTGAGTTCCCATTCCTTCTCCATCGGATACGGCGCGCGCCGTCGGGGGGCTCAACGCCGACGAGGTGGGTCAATGCCCGGCATACCGCTGGTGATTTCAGTGGGGGGGCACACTAAGCCATTGATAGACAAAACAAACCTCTCAAGCGGGGCTGGCAAAATTTTCATTGCGTACCCCGACCGGGGCTGCCGTGCGGAAATCCTATTCCGAGGCTTGAAAATTCTTAAAGAAATGGAAATGGCGGCCGATAGAAAACTCATGCAGGCCCTCGTCCGGGTCAGCCGACCTCGATGCCCGACGGGCATGTAGGAGATTGTGATGAAAATCCACGGGAGTACAGATCCGCTACGCCCAAGTAGGTCGGCGATGAACAAAGACGGAAGAACAGCCGAAAAAGGCAATGTGTCGGCCGTGGAAACCGTCAAGTTGTCTGGCTTGCCACAGCGATTTGCCAAGGTCGTCAAAGAGGCGCAGGTACCCAATGCTGTATTCGATCAGTCACGTGTGAATGCAATTAAAGACGCGATTCGCAAGGGCGACTTCAAAGTCGACAGCAAAGTGGTGGCCGAGCATCTGTTGCAAGGTAGAAGAATTAGACGTCAAGAAAGGTTAAGCATGGCAAGTGAGCAGGAACTGTATGCGGCTTTGGCCGAAGCCCTGGAGCATGAAGCGCGTCATCTAGCGCAATTGATCGATCTGCTCAAGGAAGAGCGCAAAGACCTGGTTGAAGCGACCAGCGAGCGCATTAGCCAGATCGCGGCCGAGAAGATGCATCGTATTCAGGCGCTCGACAATTACGCGGCGCGGCGCAGCCTTCTGCTTGATCTACTCGGTTGCCAAGCCAACGCCGAAGGCATGCAAGCGGCAATCGGTTGTGCCGGCGAAAAAACGAAGCACTTGCGCAAGCTTTGGGAAACAGTGGGCGAGCGTGCGACCGCAGCGCGGGACATCAACGATTTGAACGGCGCGCTGATTCGTGCGCGTCTGAATTCCGTTCAAGGTCGGCTTTCGGAACTGCATCGCGCGGCCCAACACGGCGATGGCCTCTACGGCGCCGATGGCTTAGCGCGCGCCGCCGCAATGTCACGACCGCTGGGCGAAGTTTAAGAATTCGAACCCCAAATAAAAAACCCGCCGACCGGCGG
>DATEEW010000198.1:0-8373 GCA_035280965.1 Burkholderiales bacterium | reverse complement strand
GCCGCATTCTTCGAGTTGAACGCAAATTCGGTTGTCCGTGCCTGTTGCAACACTGCGGTGTGGGCCTGCATCAAAGCATCCATGAACGCCCGTTTATCCTCGTCCGCGATGTCGATCAAGGAGAAGCCTCGCTGCAGACCTTTTACTAAGGCAGGCAAGGATGCGGTAAAGGCCGCCACATCTTGACGTCCTTTCGGTCGCACACTAAACAGCAAAGCTTCCATGGTTTGCAAATGGGAAATCCATCCCGTTTCATCCGCATCGGCGCGAGCTTTAGTTAATACGCGACGCCAATGTGTTTGACAAAAATCGCGGATGAAAGTCGGCGTATCCGACGTCACGATGCCGTGTACGGCCTCTTCAGCCTGAGACTCTGCCTGCGCTTCGCGTTCCTCAGCCAACAACTGCTCGGTAACGATCATCAAGGCGGTGTCGATCGCGGGGTCGGGATCTGCAGATAGCCCGCGCAAGCGCACTCGCGCCTCCTCGAAAACCACTAGATCATTCTCAAAATCCGTCACCAGATGATCGACCATGACACGCAGACCTTGAATGAATTGCCCCTCCTCGCGCACATCCACAAGCGGATCGCTGCCTGCTGCGGTGATGTCGTCTAACAACAAACGCAAAGGATGCTCTCGCCGAGCGAAAAAACTACGGTCCAGCAAAGCGGCCTTGAGCGCGACGATTTGCATCCGCCCGATTTCCTTCTTCACCGTATCGGGCAGCGCTTCATCCAGCAGCAGAAGATCAAAGACAGATGCAACGAGTTCGCCGGTCAATTGATCAAGCGGGTGTTCTTCGACCGTTTGCATATGCTGCACGACCGATCGCAAATCCTGCGCAACGGCTTCGCCGTGGCCAGGCAGCATCGCAGCGCCCTGCATTTGCGTCAAAACCTTGAGGAGCTCAGCGTTCACTGGCGTATTCGCCGCTTGCGCGTACAGCGCACCCGCTTCATCGGCCAACATGCGAGCGCCATATTTTCGATTGGTCGTCGCGCCTTGTAAGAGCGCTGCAAAAATAGCCCCAAGATCGATGGGGGACGATGTGCTGCCGGGCAACAAGTCGCGGAGGGACATCGCCTGACTGATACTGACGCCTTCCGCGCTACGGCGTACCCCTTGTCGATTGCTGGTGTCGCGTTCGATTTGCGGACGGTAACTCGGCTGAATGCCCGCTTCGATCAACATCACGTTGAGATCGTCGTACAGATCGTTCAAGCCGGCGCACAGATGGGGTTGAAATACATTCGTCACCGCATCGCGCACCATTTCGTCGGCAACGAGATCTTCGAGTGTCGAGCGTGCTGCTTTAAGAATCGTGCCCGGCCCGATAGGATTTCGCACGCCTTCTACCTTCGGCACGCCCAGCACATCGGACATGCGGACCTCGACCGCCACCAACGCACCGCGATCCAGTTCCTCCAAAGTTTTTTGCACCAGCTTGCGTAACGCCATTTGCTGCGCCAGCGCCGAGTCGTCCAACAAATCGAATTCAGCGAAACCATGGCTGGTGTTTGCGAGTTTCATTTCACTCAACCAACCGATTTTTTCGTCGAACGTACGCTGCAAGCTCTCTTCAAAGCGCGGCAATAGACCTGCACGCTTCAAGCCGGAGACGGCCTCCATTGCGCGCAGCAGCAGCTGGTTTTCCTCCTGGGATAGCGCGCCGGCGCCGAGCGCTTGCAGATCAGCGGGCGCAGACTTCAGTGCATCGGCGATGCTGACGTTCATCTTCAACCGCATCAGCTCGCGCACGCGCGCGATTAACTGAGGGTTGGCGCGACTCACGCGGGGATGCCCTCGTCAGCCGCCTTTTTGTAATGGCGGTTCGCTTCATCCGGCCGCTCAAGTCGCTCATTGAGACGCGCCAGCTCGCGATGTGCGGTGCGCGAGGGTTGTTCAGCGAGACTGGCTTCCAGATAACTACGCGCCTTGCCCCACAGTTCTACATAGAAACACAAACGCCCCAAGGTTAGCAGCAGCGCCGAATCGCGCGGTCTCTCTTTGAGCCACTTCTCGCATTGTTGAATTCGGTCGAGCGCATCGTCGTCGAGGCACTCGCCATAAATCAACACCAGTTCGGACGACCATTCATTGGAAAGCGCATCAGCAATAATCCGGTGCGCCTCCTTGCAGCCGCCCATGGTGATGAATAGACGCGCGGCGATATTAGCGACGCGGGGCAGAGTTTTTTCCTGGCTCGGCAACTCGCGCCAGAACGTGCGCAGCGCTTCACCGTCCAGCGCCTTCTGTTTCAAGTTTTCGACGATGGCGGTAATACGCAATTGCTCGGTAGCCAGGCGCGATATGGGGTCGCGTTTTTCCAGGATGCGCACCAGACGCAGGACCTCATCCCAGTTCTGGGCGCCCTGCTCCGCGCGCAAAAGCAACCGCAACGTCGCAACTTGTTTGGGCCCTTTGTCGTGCAATTCCCGCAACAAAGCGCGGGCCTCGTCGTGGCGCCGTTCGTCCAACAGCATTTCGGCTCGCGTGGCGATTCGCGCATGGCGCGATTGACCCGGCGCCTGCGCGGCGCGTTCCAGCCACTCATCGCGTCGATCGAAAGCGCGCAGCGCATGCGCCGCGCGCGCCGCAAGCAGTGCCGATACACCCGGTGCAGCATCAAAATTGAACGCACGCGCGGCGTAGCGATGCGCCCTGGCGTACCGGCCTTCCAGGTAAGCCTCCCAGCCGCTGCGCAGCGCCGCCTGGCCGCGGGATTCGCGACGACGACGGCGATAGGCGGATACCGTAGAAGGCAATCGCAGGGTATGGCTTAGGCCGCGGAGGAGCACATACCCGCTGAAGAACGCCAGCAGCATTCCGGCAATCAAGACCGGCAAAGATATTTCGATCCGATATGGCGGATAGACAAGCAACGCATAACCGTCGCTATACCGCGTGACAAGCGATAAGGTCACCGCCAGCGTAAAGATCAGCAAAAAGGAAATCAGCCATCTCATCGGCGCACCTTAGCGGAGCTTCTCACGCGGCAGCTTGGCGCTATGGACCGCGTTCAAGCTATCGGTAATCGTGGGGAGTTCGACGCTGATGGCCGCATTGTTGAGTTGCGCCAGTGTGGCAATTGCTGCGAAGACATCGCGTTCGCGACTATCGAAATAGGTGCGAAGTTGTTCGAGCGAGGCCTGCACATCGGCTTTGAACGCGCGTTCGTCGCGTTGAAGCAGCGCCACGCGCGCGTGCAGAAGTCGCAGACGCAGATTTTCACGCGCGAAATAACGTTGCTCGGGCGAAAGTAGTTTTTGATCGACGGCATCTAAGCGCTGTACGCGCACCAGTTGCTTGATCTCGTTCCAGGCGCCGCGCGGCCAACGGCGCCACCAAGGTTCTGCCGCCACCGTCTGCACCGCCGCCGCCCGCTGCGCTTCTTCTTCGGTACGGCCGTCAACCAGCAAAGGCAAATCGTTCAACTTCGCGATCACTTGATCCAAACGCAGCGTGAGCCCCGTCACATCGAGATTGGGCGCAACGCGAAGCTTTTCGATATCGCGGGCGATCGCTTTGCGGATGGTCAGAAATTGCGGCCGGTCCGAGCGCGCGAGCCGCGCATCGGCGCTTTGCAACGCGATCAGCGCGGCCTGCACGTTACCGGCTAGCTGCAATTGTTGCGAGGCGATGGTCAGCACTTGTTCGATTTCCGCAAGCACCCAGTCGTCCCGATTGCGGGAAAGATCCTGGTATAGCGACTCGAGGGTTAGCTGCTGAGTTTGGGACTCGGCGAGTTTCGCATCCAGCGCACCGACTTTCGCCTGCACCTCGCGCAGCGCTTCCTGCGCTTCTCTGGCGATGAGTCTCGCGTCCCGCGCTTCCGCCCCGTTGTCGTGCACTTGCCGCGCCACTTGTTCGCGCGTCCGTTCCAACTGCCGCCGCATGTCGTACCAAGCACCCAGCGCCGCCACGATAGCGAGCACGCTCAGTACGCCGGCCGCGGAAACGCCAAGACGGGACCGACGTTTCTTTTCCGGGGCTGGAGTCGCCTCGGGGGGAGGCGGCGTGCCGGTCGAATCGAATTCTGCGGGTGTAGGGGTCATGATCTTGTTATGGAAGCCTCTGCACTCATGGATGCCCTACTCTAGCGGAAAAAAGGCCGAGTGCCGATAACAGGCCGTCGTCGCCGGGCGCCGTCGCCACAATCTGACTGTGGCCCAATTTCCGGGCTTCCTCGGCAATACGCGCATGGGGCAAAAACAAAGGTGTGGGGAACAACCACGATTGGGCTTGGGGTCCGAGCATCGCGTGCAGATTGCGAAGACCTTCGCTTGAGGTCGCGACGATAGCATCGATCGCGCCGAGCGCCCCTGCGTCCCGCAACGGTTGGGGATCGATATCCGGCAAGACACGACGATAACATTCGGCATAGTCGACGTGCGCGCCACGCGCGCGCAGGGTCTCGGCCAGCAATTCGCGACCACCCTGCCCGCGAAAAATGAGAACGCGCTTGCCCTGCATGCTTTGCAACTCGGGCAAGGCCAACAAATGTTCGCTATCAAAAGACCCTGTCGGCACCAGGACACGGGTCACGCCATAATCACGCAGCGCTTGAGCGCTGGCCGGGCCAACCGTCGCAGCACTCAATCCGGCAGGCCATCCGCCCTGAGTGCGAATCAATGCCATGGCGCGGTGTGTCGCGTTGGGACTGATAAAAATCGCCAAATCGTATGTGGCAAGCTCGCGCAAACGCGCAAGTAAGGAAACCGTGTCTTCCGGGTCGCTGATCGCAAGCACCGGAAAGATAATCGGGGTGCCGCCCGCCGCGCGTATCGCCTCAGCCAGCCCCTCGTTCTGGCCTTGCGGGCGGGTGAGCACAACACGCAAGCCCTTGAGATTCATCCTTGCTGTGCGAGCTGCGCCAGAATCGCGTCGGCGCCTCGCGCTTTCAGGGTTTCGGCAACTTGTAAGCCCAAGGCTTCAGGCGCGTTCAAAGATCCGCGTCCGTCTGCCCGGGCAATCTGCGAACCGTCGGGCAACCCAACCAGGGCGCGCAAATGCAATTCGCCATCGCGCACTTCGGCATAGGCCGCGATCGGTACTTGGCAACTTCCTGCAAGCGCACGGCTGACCGCGCGCTCGGCGCGCACGCATCCTGCGGTCGCGAGGTCGTTCAGTGGGCGCAGCAGCGTCTCTATTTCGGGTCGATCGCAGCGGCATTCGATCGCTAGAGCGCCTTGCCCCGCAGCGGGAAGGCTGACGTCGATTTCGATGAAACTGCGGATGCGCTCTGCGGCGCCGAGGCGTTTCAGTCCGGCCGCGGCCAGCACGATGGCCGCATATTCGTCCCGGTCGAGCTTGGCCATGCGCGTATCCAGATTGCCGCGCAAGGGCTTGATCTCCAAGGTGGGGTAACGCTGCCTCAATTGACTCTCGCGGCGAAGACTCGACGTGCCGACAACACTGCCGGGCGGAAGCTCCGCAAGGGAGGCGTGGCGGTTGGATACAAAGGCATCGCGCGCGTCTTCACGCGGCAAAATCGCGGCGAGTTGGAAACCGGGAGGTAAATCCATCGGAACATCCTTCGCAGAATGCACCGCCAAATCAGCCCGCCCCGCTTCCAGGGCGACTTCAAGTTCTTTGACGAACAGCCCCTTGCCGCCGACCTTGGCCAGCGAAACATCCAGAATTTGATCGCCGCGGGTCGTCATTCCCAGGATTTCCACGCGCAGCGCCGGATATAATCCCGCAAGTTGCGCGCGCACGTGTTCCGCCTGCCACATCGCGAGGCGGCTCTCGCGCGAGGCGATGACTAGACGTTGCAGACTCACAAGTGGAGACGGACTGGGCTGATAAGCGTGCGAAATTCTAGCATGCAAGGCTATCCGAACCGCCGCCGGTCGTGCGGCGCGAGCTACGTTTCAAGAGCGCCCGCCCGCGGGCTTAGCCACCGTATTCGAATGTTTGAGGTCCAGAAGTGAGCGTTGTCGTCCCGTTGAATAGCAAAATCGGATCCCCTGCTGCGACGGCTGCGAAGCCGGACAAGGACGCGCCCTTGAGGGAAGACATCCGCCTGCTCGGACGCATTCTGGGCGACACGCTGCGCGACCAGGAAGGCGAAGACATGTTCAAGCTGGTGGAGGAAATCCGCCAGACTGCCGTGCGGTTTCGCCGCCACGGCGACGCCGAAGCACTGGATGCTCTGCACAATCTATTGAATAGCCTGAGCCATGAGGCGACGATTTCGGTGGTGCGCGCGTTCAGCTATTTCTCCCACTTGGCGAATATCGCAGAAGACCTGCATCACAACCGACGCCGGCGCTTTCACCGCATGAAAGGCTCGCGGCCGCAGGACGGTTCCATCGAACTGGCGTTGGAACGCGCACGCAAAGCAGGCGTGACGCCCGAACAGGTTCGGGCCTTTTTCGATGAAGCGCTCATCAGTCCCGTACTTACTGCGCATCCGACGGAAGTGCAGCGCAAGAGCATTCTGGATCGCCAGAACGAAATCGCGCGCCTGTTGGCCGAGCGCGATCAACGCCTCATGACGCCGGAAGAACGCGCCGAGAATCTGGAAGCCTTGCGTCGGGAAATATTGACGCTATGGCAGACACGGATGCTGCGCATGGTGAAGCTCACCGTGGCCGATGAAGTGGAAAACGGCCTCGCCTACTATCGCTACACCTTCTTGTCCGAAGTGCCGCGGCTGTATGCCGATATCGAGGACGCGCTGAAGGCCGAATTCGGTGGCGATCCGGGTCCATTGGCGCCCTTCCTTCGTTTGGGTAGCTGGATCGGGGGCGACCGCGACGGCAATCCCTTCGTCGATCGCGATGTGCTGGCGCACGCAATGACGCGTCAGGCAAGCGTCGCTTTCGAACATTATTTGCGCCAAGTACTGGAACTGCGCTTCGAGTTGCCGATTTCTGCGACCCAGGTCGATGTCTCGCCCGAATTGATCACCTTGGCCGACGCATCGCCGGATTGTTCCGAGCAACGCCAGGACGAACCCTATCGGCGCGCGCTGGTCACCATTCATGCGCGACTGACCGTGACGGCGAAGCAATTGACCGCCAAAGGCGAAGGTGTGGATGGACGTCATCAGGCCTACGCGAGTGCCGACGAATTCATGCACGATCTAATGGTGGTGCGCGATTCGCTCTGCATGCATCGCTCCGCCGCCCTGACGCGCGGCCGTCTGCGCGATCTGATCTCCGCAGTACATGCTTTCCGCTTCAATCTCGCCACTCTCGACTTGCGACAGAACTCCGACGTGCATGAAGCGGTCGTTGCAGAATTGTTGTCCCGCGCTGACGTCGCCTCGAACTATCTGGAATTGAACGAGCCGGAGCGCGAAGAGTTATTGATGCGCGAACTAGGCACCGCGCGTTTGTTGCGTTCTCCCTATGTCGACTATACGGATCAAACGCGCAGCGAATTGGCCATCTTGGTAGAAGCAGCGGCCATTCAGGCGCACTTCGGTGCCGAGGCGCTTCCGCATTACATCATCAGCAAGACCACTTCAGCCTCGGATCTGCTCGAAGTGGCGCTGCTGTTGCGCGAAGTGGGATTGTTCAAACCAGGCATGGATGCTGACGCGCACCCCGGCGTCACTATGCGCATCATTCCGCTGTTCGAAACCATCGATGATTTGCGCGGTTGCGCGCAAATCATGGATCGCTTTTTGTCGCAACCGGGTATGTTGGACATGGTGCGCGAATGCTGGCGCGGCAGCATCGAAATCATGCTCGGCTATTCGGATAGCAATAAAGACGGTGGCTTCCTGACTTCGAGTTGGGAGCTCTATCAAGCGGAAGTCCGCCTGCATCATCTATGTCAACGCTTCGGCCTCAAGTTGCGACTGTTCCACGGCCGCGGCGGCACGGTGGGCCGGGGAGGCGGCCCAACCTATCAGGCGATCCTGGCCCAACCGGACGGCGCCGTATCCGGGCAGATCCGCATCACCGAACAAGGCGAGGTGATCGCCAGCAAATATTCCAACCGCGAAATCGGCCGACGTAACTTGGAAACCATCGTCGCAGCGACTTTTGAAGCGACCTTGCTTGAAACCGAGGCCGGCCATGAAACGGAACGCTATCGGGAAATCATGGACGTGCTATCCGAGCACGCTTATCGCTCCTATCGCTCGCTGGTGTACGAGACGCCCGGCTTCAACGATTATTTCCGCGCAGCCACACCGATACGCGAAATTTCAGAACTGAAGATCGGCAGCCGGCCCGCCTCGCGCAAAGCATCGAATCGCATCGAAGATTTACGCGCCATTCCGTGGGTATTCAGTTGGGCCCAAAGCCGCGTACTGTTGCCCGGATGGTATGGCTTCGGCTCGGCGGTGCAAGCTTATCTGAAGGAAGATCCGCGCAAGGGACTCACACAGTTGCGCCGCATGTGTAAACGCTGG
>DATEEW010000197.1:0-4736 GCA_035280965.1 Burkholderiales bacterium | reverse complement strand
AGTGAATTTAAATCCATTGGTAGTTCCGCTTGACCGGGCTGGCGCGGTACCCATATTTTTTATGTTCCGCATTTTGGCTTAATTGCTTGGACTTGCGCATTTTTTCCCGGATTGAAGACCACCGACAGGCCATTTGGCCGAAGAGCGTTTCCTTTACGTTACCTTAATGACGCCGTCATCCCCGATTGCCGAACAAAAAGCGGAACTAACTGACGCAGTACGACAAATCCTGCTCAGGCGCGGCGCACCCCGGTGCTAGCATCATTCGGCGCCGGTGCGGCATGGCCATTGGTATGGCCATTGCGAACCGCACTCGGCGGGCGCGGAAATTCTATGAATCGCAAAACCGTTTTTACTAAGACAGCCAAAGGCTTAATGGAAGCCGCGGGGAAAACTACGCTCGTCGGCCGCGAACTGCGTGATGTGCTGACCCATATTGATGGGAAAGCCACCGTGGGCGATTTGGAAACCAAGCTCACCTTACCCGCAGCCAAACTTAATGCTCATATTGCAACCCTCGTGCGTGAGGGATTGGCGCGAGAATTCGTGATTGCGCCAGATAGCATTTCGCCCCCTTCCCAGATGAGCATGCAATCGAATTCCCTCGACTTCGGCGCTTATATTCCTTCTGAGGATGGTCACGCTGCAGAGATGCAGAAGGCCGAAGTCGATGCGCTGGCGCGCGAAATTCTGGCTGTGGCCAAGGCGCGCGATCATCGTGAAATGGCCGGCACCGCCGCGGAATCTTTACCGCCTACGTCTCCGAATCCCCCCCAACATAGTCCAGACGCCCTGCGGGAAGCCGAGGCGCGGGTGCGCGCGCAAGCTGAAAAAGTGCGTCGAGAAGCGGCCGAACGCGCCGAACGGGAAGCCGCTGAACGTGCACGGGCGCAACAGGAAGATACTCAAACCGTGGAAGAAGGGCGCCAGCGCGCCATTCGTGAATCCGAAGAACGTGTCCGTCGCGCCAAGCAGGAGCGGACGCGTCGCGAGCGGGAAGAGCGTGAGCGGGAAATAGCCGCACGCCGCGAAGCTGAGGCCCAGGCTCAAGCGGAAGAGACAGAGCGGGTCCGGCGCGAATCTGCCGAGCGTGCTCGTCAAGAAAGCGTTGAACGTGAGCGTAAGCGTCGCGAGGCCGGCGAGATCGCGCGCGCAGAGGCCGCCGAAAAGGCGCGTGCAGAAGAAGCTGCGATTAAGGCGGCGGAGGAAAAAGCTCGCCGCGAAGCGGAAGAAAAAGCACGCTTGCAAGCGGCGGCGCAAGCGAAACAAGCGGAACAGGATATTCGGCGTAAAGCGAAAGACGAAGAGCGCGCCAAAGCGCGCGCCCACGCTGAAACCGCCGCACGGGCACGTAAGGAAGAGCGCGCTCGCGAAATCGCCGAGGCGGAGGCGCGTGCCGCCGCACGCGTTAAAGAACGCGAACGTGAATCTGCGGTGGTGGCGTCGCGTTTGGAAAATTTGCGTCAAGGCCGGACCGCGGGAAATGCAGGTCGGCGTATCGGTTTGTCGTTGGTGATGTTGGCGGTTTTGGCCGTGCTCGCACTACCGCTCGTGCCGGTGGACGTCTCGCGTTTCGAAATGATTGCGTCTGCCCAAATAGGCGCCCCGGTTCAGGTCGGTAACGGGTCTTATGCGCTCTTTCCTCAGCCTCATTTGCGCTTGTCGGAGGTTCGAGTGGGAAATGCCCGTATCGATGAGTTGCGCGCTATGCCGCAACTGGCCAGCTTGTGGTCCGACATACCGACTTTTCGCGTTATCGAACTACAGGGCGTAACGGCCAAGGCAGAATTTCTTGGAGCGATGCTGTGGGGCCGAATCGGCGGCGATACCGTCCTGCCGGAGCGCATCAAATTCGAAGGTGTGCAGCTGACGGACACCCCCCTGCCTGCTTTGAGGGGCGCCATGAGCACGGGCGCGACAGGCTTGCGCGTCATGGATTTATACGACGCGAGCGGCGAATCGCATGCGCACCTTACGCGCGAAGGCGAGCGAGCGGTATTTGAGTTGCGTTTGAAAAATGCGCAGGGATTACTCGCTATGCCCTTTGCGCTGGCGGATTTCAATGCCCGCGGGACCGTCGATGCCCAGGGAATGGACATCGCCGGGTTCGACGCGGGGGTTTACGATGGGGTACTCAAAGGAAAAGGCCGTCTGATCTGGACGAAGGGCTGGCGCTTCGATGGTGATATCGAAGCGGTGCAAATCGATGTGGCGCGATTCGCCAAACTATTCGAAGGTCGGTTGCGCGGCTCCGGCCAAATCAGCATGGTGGCCGAGGATTGGCAGCAGTTGTCGCAAAGCTTCAAACTCGGCGGTAATTTCGAAATCGAGAAAGGTCGGCTGAGCACATTGGACTTGGTGCGCTCACTACGCGAAAGTCAACTTGCGGCGGGACAAACGCCTTTTGTCAGGCTTGAAGGTCAAGCGGTAGCTGAAGCGGGGAAAGTGCATCTGCGTAATCTGCGCCTGGATGCCACGGTGTTGACCGCCAGCGGCAATGCCGAGCTCGTCAACCAGGAGGTGAGCGGCCGCATGAACGCAGAAATGCGTACGCCAGCCGGACCGATTCGCAATCAGTTCAGCCTGAGCGGGAACACCACGCTTATCAAAGTCCTCCCCTAGCAGTCCCAGGCGGGGGTACGCCTGAACGTCCGCGAGTCTGGTGCTTAGCCGCACAGGGGCATCCACTTCGGCGGTCACATCCCCTCATCAATAATGGGGCCCTTGCTCCGCGCCTCCGCGGCGCACCGGTATAATCCCGTTTTCTCGATGCGCCTTTCCATGTTCAATTCCGGTTCCTTTCATGCAGCGCCGCCACGCGATTGCGCCGCCAGGCTACAAGGCATGGCCCGCGCATGAGGCAGGTTCTTCAGTTCCGCGGTAGCCAGGCGCTTTCCGCCTTCCGGCTCGACAAGCTCAATGCCAAATTGCAGGCGCTCGACACGCGTACTGTCGTGCGCGGGGCGGTGCACTGGCATTTCGTCGAAACCGAACGCGCGCTGGACAGCGCGGAAATCCAAACGCTGCAAAAACTGCTCACTTATGGCGATGCCGCGCCGGTGCGCATCGACGCGTCCAACAGCCTAGTCGTCGTTCCGCGCTTGGGCACGATTTCGCCCTGGTCCTCAAAAGCCACCGATATCGCCAGAAGCTGCGGGCTCGGCGCAGTGCTGCGCATCGAGCGGGGGGTTGAATACCACTTCAATCTCGGCAAAAAAATAGCGGTAGCAGCGGTGGCCGCGCAGGTGCACGACCGGATGACCGAGACGGTGCTGCACAAGTTAGACGATGCGACCGCGCTGTTCCGCCATTTCGAACCACAACCCCTGGCGGAAATCGATTTGAAGCATAGCGGTCGGTCGGCGCTGGAACGCGCCAACATGGAAATGGGCTTGGCCCTGGCGCCGGATGAAATCGAATATCTGCTGGAGCTTTATAGCAAGCTCCACCGCAATCCCACCGATGTCGAACTCACAATGTTCGCGCAGGCGAATTCGGAACATTGCCGCCACAAGATTTTCAACGCCTCGTGGGTAATCGACGGTACGCCGCAGGAGCAGAGCCTCTTTGGGATGATCCGCACGACGCATGCGGCGCATCCCCAGGGCACGGTGCTCGCGTATTCGGATAACTCCGCCATTCTGGAGGGCCGTCCCGCACACCGTTGGTTCGCCGATCCGGACGGCCGTTACCGTGCCCACGACGAGCTCACCCATTTGATTATCAAGGTCGAGACGCACAATCACCCGACAGCGATATCGCCTTACCCCGGGGCGGCGACGGGTTCGGGCGGCGAATTGCGCGACGAAGGAGCCACCGGTCGCGGCGCCAAACCGAAGGCAGGCCTGTGCGGCTTCTCGGTTTCGAATCTTCGTATTCCCGGTTATCTGCAGCCGTGGGAAGTCGATAACGGGAAACCGGATCGCATTGCTTCGGCCTTGTCGATCATGCTCGAGGGGCCTATCGGCGCTGCGGCCTTCAACAACGAATTCGGGCGGCCCAATCTAGCCGGTTATTTCCGCGCGTACGAAGCGGAAGTGTTGGGCGTCCTCCGCGGTTACCATAAGCCGATCATGATTGCTGGCGGCGTGGGTAACATGCGCGCACAGCATGCGGCGAAAGCACCCGTTGACCCGGGAGCGTTACTGATTCAACTCGGCGGCCCGAGCATGCTGATCGGCATGGGCGGCGGCGCCGCTTCCTCGATGGATGCCGGTGCGAACGCAGCCGATCTGGATTTCGATTCCGTTCAGCGTGGGAATGCCGAAATCGAAAGGCGCGCGCAAGAAGTCATCGATCGCTGTATCGCGCTGGGCGAGGCAAATCCGATTCTGTCTATCCACGACGTAGGTGCGGGTGGTTTGGCGAACGCATTGCCCGAACTGGCACATGGTGCCGGCCGGGGCGCAAAAATCGATTTGCGCGCAGCACCCAACGAAGAGCCGGGCATGACACCACGCGAAGTTTGGTGCAACGAGGCGCAAGAACGCTATGTATTGGCCATCGCGCCGGAGGCTTTGCCCGCCTTCAAAGCGATTTGCGAACGCGAACGCTGTCCTTTCGCAGTGGTAGGTGAAACGACGATCGACACGCACTTGAGTGTGTACGACGCGCATTTCGACAATGAGCCGGTCGATCTCTCGCTCGATTCGATTTTAGGTAAACCACCGCGCATGCTGCGCAATGTGCAACGCACGCGTCGTTTTCCTTCCCCGGTCGATACGCATGTCATCGAA